>CBDUUF010000020.1:0-12356 GCA_965370375.1 uncultured Desulfuromonadaceae bacterium | reverse complement strand
GTTTATACAATCATTTTCAACCACGCAACGTTTATCCTTATTGGTAAAACATTGATAGCAAGCAGTACAACCGCGAAGTTGCGCACCGGCAAGCGAAATCTCCTCGGTTTCGATCCCGGTCTCATTCAGGGCGGCGAACGCCTGTTGAATCAGGATTGACGTGTTACCATTTTTTCGGGCACTACCATTAAAAGCGACGACTTTCATCAGAACCTCCCCTTTTCCTGTCCCGGATCAGAACAGGGTTGTTTTACCTCTTGTTTTTCCCCATAAACTGCACTAAAGTACAGATATATTTGAATTTTTTTATTCACTTACAGATATAATGGTCACGAACTAATCATGGTGGAATCGGATCGAAAACTGCTTCTGGAGCTGCAACGCCGTAACGACGAACTGGCTACGCTGGTCGAAATCGGCAAAACTTTGACGTCAACCCTGGATCGCGAAGATGTGCTGAACGTGATCATGGAGAAGGTCAGTCTGCTCCTCAAGTCGAAGACCTGGTCACTGTTGCTGACTGACGAAGCTACCGGCGATCTGATCTTTGAGATTGCCGTTTCGGCTGCGAACACCGATCTAAAAGGCGTTCGCCTCGCCAAAGGTGAAGGGGTCGCTGGCCGGGTCGCCGAAAGTGGTGAGCCGCTGCTGATCTCCGATGTCAATGATAGCCCCTATTTTTCACCCCAGGTAGACCAGATCACCTCTCAGGAAACCCGCTCCATCATCTGTGTTCCGCTGAAGAGTCACGAGCGGGTTCTCGGCGTTATTGAACTGGTCAACAGTGACGATGAAGGCATTTTTGACGAATCCGTGCTACCGATCCTGACCACCATCGCAGATTATGTTGCGATCGCCATTGAGAACGCCAAATATTTTGAAAAAATCAACCAGTTGATCATCACCGACGATCTGACCGGGCTTTTCAACTCCCGACATTTCAGTCAGCTGATTGAATACGAGACCGAACGCTCACAACGGTACGACAGTGCCCTGGCGTTAGTCTTTTTCGACCTCGACCACTTCAAGCTGGTGAACGACACCCACGGTCATCTGGTCGGCAGTCGCATGCTTACCGAGGTCGGCGAACTGGTCCGCCGCTACACACGCAAGGTCAATCTGGCTGCCCGCTACGGTGGTGACGAATTTGTCATCCTGTTGCCATCAACTGACAAAAAAGGTGCCGTAGCCATGGCGGAAAGCCTGCTCGATACCCTGCGCAATCATAAGTTCAAAGCTGACGACGGCACACCGATCAGACTGACGGCCAGTTTCGGCGTTGCGTCCATGCCGGAAGATACCCGGGATCGCAAAGAGTTAATTTATCTGGCCGATAAAGCGATGTACAGAGTCAAAGAGACGTCCCGCAATGCGGTCCTTGGCAACTGACCCCCCCCGATTCAGATAACCCCTCCGCGCCGCGCCAGCGGCAACGCGTAAAACAGACCAAACAGAGCAGCGGCAGCCAAAACAATCGAAGGACCGGCCGGCGTGTCCCACCGGTATGACCCGGCCAGACCTGCGACAACCGCCAGTGCGCCAATTATGGCGGCGACGATCGCCATCGCTTCCGGCGTTTGCACGACCCGGCGAGCTGCAGCGGCCGGGATAATAAACAGTGAAGTTACCAGCACCAGGCCGACAATCTTCATCATAACCGCAACCAGAATCGCCAGCAGACAGACAAAACTCAGCTTGACCAGATCGACCCGGATGCCATCGATACGCGCCATGTCCTCATGCACCGTTATCATGAGCAACGGTTGCCACAGCTTGAGCAACGCCAGCAGTGCCAGACTGCCGGCCAGCACGATCCAACCGATATCACCACGGGTCACAGCCAATATGTCACCGAACAGGTAGGCCATCAGATCGACCCGGACCGTTTCAAACAGTGCCAGAAAAACCAGCCCGAGTGACAGACTGCTGTGCGCCAGAATGCCGAGGAGCGTGTCATCGGCCAGCTGACGTTGGCGCTGAAACAGAAACAACAGGACAGCCACCGTCAGGCAGACGGCGATCACAGCAACATTCAGGTTGATCTGCAGCAAGAAACCGAGTGCCACACCGAGCAAGGCTGAATGCGCCAGGGTATCACCGAAATAGGCGAGCCGACGCCAGACGACAAACACCCCGAATGGTGCCGCCACCACGGCGACCACAACACCGCCAACCAATGCCCGTACCAAAAAATCATCCATCAATACTGATGCTCCCGCACAAAAAGATAAAATGGCTAAGTAAAAATTTCGTTCGACAAGGCGCAGTGGTTTTTCAGGGGCGAAGGCCTACACGTGTTAGGTCGAGGTCCTGAAAAAACACTTCAACGCAAGCTTGCGGACTTTTTACGACGCCATCAGTGTTGATGCTCCCGATCATGGGCATAGACCGCCAGGTTGGCCGCCGCTTTTTCACCAAACAGCTCTACAAAAGCCGGATTACGGGTTACCGCAGCCGGTGAACCGGTACAACAGACATGCCGGTTCAAACAGATAACCCGCCCGGTGGACGCCATAACCAGATGCAGATCATGCGAAACCATCAACACCGAGCAGCCCCGCTCCCGCCGGACCGTTTCCACCAGGGAGAACAGCTCGACCTGACCATGCAGATCGACCCCCTGAGCCGGTTCATCGAGCACCAGCAACTCCGGGTTACGCAACAGGGTTCTGGCCAGAAGCACCCGCTGTATTTCGCCACCGGAAAGCGCCTGCATGGCCGTATTCAGAAGATTCTCGGCACTGACCTCAGCCAGAGCTACGGCCATCGTCGGTTCATCCATGGCGCCGGAGAGACGTAAAAATCGCCGTACGGTCAGCGGCAGAACCGGATCAACCTGAAAGCGCTGCGGCAGATAACCGATGCGCAAACCGGGCCGGATCCAGACCTGACCCGATGTCGGCTTGAGCAGTCCGAGTGCAATCCGCAGCAGGGTTGTCTTGCCGGCACCGTTCGGCCCGATAATCGTAACCACCTCACCGGAACAGACCTGCAGATCAACCTGCGAGAGAATTTCCCGCTGACGACTGCGCAACGACACCGCCTGTACATCCAGTACTATGTTTTTATCTTCTACTACATCCATACGAATCATCCGTGACAAGCCAACTGCATTACGATATTCTACCTATGTTCTTTTGAAAGTGCATTAATTGCAAGGGCTTTTCGATGAAAATGTTTTTTCTAGTGTCTCTGCTCCTGCTCACTGTCACCGGCACAACTTACGCCGGAGCGCCGACTTTGCCGCGCGTTGTCACCAGCATCGCCCCGATTCATTCGCTGACCTCCAGCATCATGACCGGTGCTGGCCAACCGAAAATGTTGCTCCGCAGCGGCGGTTCGCCGCACAGCTCGGCCCTGCGCCCGTCGGATATCGCAGCGATCCAGCAGGCCGACCTTATCATCTGGGTCGGACCGCTGATGGAACAATTTCTGGCCAAAGCGATCCATATCGCCCGACCTGAAAGCGTCACGCTGACCCTGACCCGGACCCCTGGCCTGCTGCTCCTTCCGGTACGCGAGGGCGGCATCTGGGATAGTCATCAAGATAGTCATCAAGATAGTCATCAGGTTGACCAGCATGATGTGACGGCTGACCAACATATCTGGCTCAACCCGCAAAACGCCATGCTGATCGCCGAATCGATCCGCGATCAACTGATTGCCATCGATCCCGAGCGGACAAACCTATATAACCAGAACAGCAAAGTTTTGACCGAACGGCTGCGGTCGCTTGACCGGCAGCTTATGCAACAACTCCGGCCGGTCCAGGCGGCACCGTACATTGTCTTTCATGATGCCTATCAGCTCTTCGAAACCCACTACGGCCTGAACCCGGTCGGGTCGGTCACCATTGACCCGGAACGTCGCCCGGGCGCCCGGCGCCTGCATCAGATCAGGGAGTATATGCTCCAGAGCAAGGTCGTCTGTCTGTTTAGTGAGCCGCAGTTTGAGCCGAGATATATTGAGCCGTTGACTGAAGGGACCGCCATGCGCGTCGGCGTTCTCGACCCGCTTGGCAGCAGTCTGACTCCCGGCCCGGAGCTTTACTTTGAACTGATGCAAGAATTGGCCGATGCTCTGGTTTCTTGCCTGGCCCCCGGCAACCATGTCAAGCAGACTAATGATTGACCAAATGACCAGCAGAGGAGAGCCATCGTGCCCGAAACCGCTCTGAATAATTTTATTGCCGCCGCAAAAAAGGTTGGTGCCTGTGTTGAGCAGGAGCTGAATGCTAGCACCGCCGCCAAGTACATCACCGCACGGATTTCCACCCCACTGGTTATCCCACCCAGCCCGAGCTTGCAACGTTCCGGGATCAGACCGGCCCTCGAACAAGCCGGTATTACAATTATCGACGACGACTTCCGCAGCCACGCGCCGACCGCTGGCGGCGGCTTGACCGGCGCCAACTTCGGCATAGCCGACACCGGCACCATCGTCCTCGAAAGCACCGACGAGGCGACCCGTCTGGCCAGCACCCTGCCGGAACAGCATTTTGTCCTGCTTGATCCGGCGAAGATTGTCGCCGATGGCATCGCGGCCGTCGCCCCACTACGCGAGCTACACCAACTCGACGCCCAAAACTTCATCGCCTACATAACCGGCCCGAGCCGCACCGCCGACATCGAACGTGTCCTGACCATCGGCGTGCACGGCCCGAAGCAACTACACATTCTGCTGTTATCCGGAATCTCGGACGATTTCCTGGAGAATTGACGATGGCTAAAAAACGCAACCAACAGTATAAGGCGAGGATCGACCAGGCGCTGGCCACCCCGAAGCTGCAACAGGCGTTGCACCAGTTCGGCGACGCCTTTCTAATCGCGCGCGAAAACGCCTTCGCCGGCCTCGATTTCGAAGCGCTTCGCAGTGGTATCGCCGAGATGAAGGACGATGTACGTGCAAATCTGGATCGCTACCTGGATGAATTCTGCAACAACGCTTCCACCGCTGGCGCCACCATCTACCACGCCGCCACCGCCGAAGATGCAAACGATTACATTGCCCGACTGGCGGTTGCCAAAAAAGCCAAACTGATAGTTAAAAGCAAGAGTATGGCCAGCGAGGAAACCCACCTTAACCTCGCCCTGGAAAAGGCCGGAATCCGGGTGCTCGAAACCGATCTCGGCGAGTGGATCATTCAGTTGGCCGGACAGCGTCCGAGCCACATGGTTATGCCGGCCATTCACATGTTCAAAGAGGAGATCGCTGAACTGTTCAGCAAAGAGACCGGGCAGGCAGAACCGGCCGAGATCGAGCATCTGGTCGAGGTTGCCCGCCAGCAGTTGCGCCAAGGCTACCTCGATGCCGATATCGGCATTACCGGCGCCAACATCGCCGTCGCCGAGACCGGCGGCATCGCCCTGGTGACCAATGAGGGAAATGCTCGCCTGGCGACTACCCTACCATCGACTCATGTAGTGCTGGTCGGTATCGAAAAGCTCGTACCGACACTCGAAGATGCCGCCAGAGTGGTGCAGATTCTGCCGAAAAATGCCACCGGGCAACTGCTGACCAGCTATGTCACCTGGATTCGCGGCGCGGTACCGAGCGGCGCCGGCACGAAAGATCTACACATCGTCCTGCTCGATAACGGCCGGCGGAAACTGGCGGCCTCAAAAAGCTGCCAGGACGCCCTTAATTGCATCCGCTGCGGTGCTTGCGCCAATGTCTGCCCGGTCTATCAGACCGTCGGCGGCCATGTCTTCGGCCATATCTATATCGGCGCTATTGGCATCATCCTGACCGCCTTCTACCACGGCATGGACAATGCTGCCGAGCTGGTTCGGGCCTGCATCGGCTGCCGCGCCTGCGTCACCGTCTGCCCGTCAAAGATCGACCTGGAGAGCATTATCCTGAGCCTGCGTGAACAGGTCGGTGATGCCGAAGGTCTCGGCATAGGCAAATCAATCGTGTTTCGCAAGGTCATGCGTAATCGCAAACTGTTCCACTCCCTGATCCGCGCCGCCAGTTTGCTACAGAAACCGGTCACCCGTGGCGAGCGGACCATCCGCCATCTGCCGTTGTTCTTCTCTTCCCTGACCGAATGGCGCACCTTGCCAACCGTTGCCGAGAAACCATTTCGCAATCTGTTTGACGCATTACCGCAACCGATCAAACAGCCGCGCTACAAGGTCGCATTTTATGCCGGTTGTGCCAACGACTTCATCTACCCGGAGCTCGGCGTTGATCTGCTAACTGTGATGACCCGGCTTAATGTTCAGGTCAGCTATCCGAAGGATCAGAACTGTTGCGGCGTGCCAGCCCTCTACTCCGGCGACAAGGAGACCGCAGTCGAAATGGCGAAACAGAATATAGTTGCGCTGCTCGAGGATAATCCCGATTTCGTCATAACTACCTGCCCGACCTGCACCATGGCGCTGCAGCGCGATTTTGTTGAACACCTGCAGGACGATCCGGCCTGGGCCGACAGGGCGAATCGATTAGCCGCGATCACCGTTGATGCCGCCGGCTTCATCGTCAACCAGCTGCAGGCGGCAAACCAGTTTGCAGGGCTGCCCGGCACGGAGAAGGTCACCTACCACGACTCCTGTCATCTCAAACGTGGCGCCGGCGTCTGGCAGGAACCGCGCGACCTGATCAAGTCTTCCGGTGACGAGCTGATCGAGATGGACCATGCCGACCGCTGTTGCGGCTTCGGTGGCTCGTACTCGTTTACCAGCCATCCGGATATTTCGAAAAACATCCTCAACGATAAAATCAAGGATATTGAAAACAGCGGCGCCGAATGTGTCGCCATGGACTGCCCCGGTTGCCTGATGCAAATCCGCGGTGGTCTGGAGAAACAGGATAAATCGACACGGGCCATGCACACCATCGAACTGCTGGCAGAGAAACTGCGCAAAGGAACGACAAAGAGTACCCCGTCTGAATAATCCGAGTTGCTCTTGCAGGTTAGCAAAAGGACGCTATTATAAATGGAGTCCTGACACCTTTTCAAAAAGGAACCCGCATGAGCCGATCAATGGATGACACAGTTGCTGGCGCAGCAACGCAACAACCATTTCCGGAATACCTCCAACAGCTGCAAAGCTGCCTGAAAAATGTCTTTCATGTCCGGGCCGATGTCGACCAAATCAGCCTGCGCCGTGGCCTGCCGCCCTTTGTTTTGCGTGAGATCATGACGCATAATCCGATGGCGGCCTTTATCCCGACCGAATATGGTGGCCGTGGCGGCCATATTCACGAAGGGCTGGCGGTTGCCGCAGCGGCCTCTTATGAGTCACTGGCGTTATCCCTGACCTTCGGCATCAACTGGGCGCTGTTCCTGCAACCGGTGGCTAAATATGGTGCGGAAGAACTCAAACCGACCATCTTCAAAGACTTTCTCCAGAACCAGAAGATGGGTGGTTTGATGATCACCGAACCGGACTTCGGCAGTGATGCGCTACACATGCAGACCGCTTACAGCGAAGTGGACGGCTGTTATCACTTGCAGGGGACCAAACATTGGGCTGGCCTGACCGGTTGGGCTGACTACTGGCTGCTGACCGCCAGAAAGAAGACGGCGACCGGCGACCTGATGCGTGATATCGACTTTTTTGTCTGCAATGTCAACGGCCCCGGCCAGCAGATCGTGGTCGAAGAGTTTTACGAGAATCTCGGTCTGTATATGATCCCGTACGGTCGCAATCGGATCGATGTCAAAATACCGACCTTGCAACGCCTGGTGCCACACAGCTCCGGAATCAAGATGATGCTCGACCTGCTGCACCGTAGTCGTATGCAGTTTCCGGGCATGGCTACGGGCTTTGTCCAACGTATGCTGGATGAAGGGTTGGCCCACTGCCGCGACCGGCTGGTCGGCGGCAAGAGTCTGACTGATTATGATCAGGTTCAGCATCGGCTGGCCCGACTGCAGGGAGCGTTTACCATTTGCTCGGCTATGTGCCATCACAGTAGCCACCGCACCGACATCAGCAACGATCTGGCGCCACATGGTCTGGAGGCCAATGCCATCAAAACGGTAGCGACTGATCTCATGCAGGAAGCTTCCCAGTCGCTGCTGCAACTGGTCGGCGCCAAAGGATATCGTCTGGATCATATCGCTGGGCGCGGCACGGTCGACAGCCGTCCTTTCCAGATTTTCGAAGGCTCGAACGATATACTCTACATCCAGATCGCCGAAGCGGTCTTGAAACTTATGAAAAGAGCCAGCGAGTACAACCTGCACCGACTCCTGGCCAGCCTTGATCTGACCCGACGGGCGGCCGAACAGACAAAGAAACCGCTGGATATTGAGATACAACCGCAACTGGCGCAGCGCAAGCTGACAGAACTCGGCCGGGTGATCGGTCGAGCCATCACCCTCGGTTTCGTCATCGACCTGGGAGACAACGGTTTCCGGGCGGATCTGATTGAGAACGCCTTGTCCATGCTCAAACAGGATATTGCCGCTCAAATGGGCGCTTACGCCAATGACAACCCAGCCCTGGTGGTGACCGAATATCAAGAAAATAGTGCCTGGTTAGAGCTCGTTGAAAAACGCTAGAAATGTAAACTTTTCAAACAACAACCGAAGGATTATTCAACATGACAAAAACACGTATCACCTTAATCACTCTCTTAATACTGATATTTTCTCTGTCAGCCGTTAACCTTATGGCCCAGGGATCCGGGAACGGAAAATCGAAGAACAGCCCACCGTTTCTGATCACCGGCAAAATGCCCCACCTCACCAAACTGCTGATTCAGCAGTGGGATAATGTAGAGTTGAATCTTTCCTCTGAACAGAGGGGTAAGCTGCTGGTGGTAAGAAAGGAAACTATCAGTGGGGTGAAAAAGCTCGGCCAGCAGATTACACCGCTGGAGCAACAGGTTGCGGATGGCAGTCTTGCCGGAAAATCACCAGAAGAGTTGCAAGCACTTGTCCAGACCGTTGCCAGGTTGAAGACTGAGGCAACCATGGTTCACCTGCGCTGTATTTATAACACCAGCACCATCCTCGACCAACAACAGTTGGCTTTTCTGCATAATTTGTAACCAGTAAATTGATAGAACGACAAAAGCCCTTCTGTTATTTATGCAGAAGGGCTTTTGTCGGAGTTCCCTGCGCCGTAACTATCTTGCAAAAACAGTCGTCTCACTCTAAACCAGATAGAACCTCGTTATCATTCTGTAAACATTATACATTTCAGCTTCTTGCCTGATCATTAATCCTAAAAATCCCCTTTTCAACTACCAATAACATACCAACTGTATACTGCATAAAACGAAAAGACTCATAAGTACCTAAAAAAACACATTAAATTAAATAAAAAGACTTGAATTTTCCATTTACCATGCTATTATTCCACCAAACAAGGGAATAATTACCATAAAAGGTCATGTAGGCAATGAGGGGAGGCTTTATGCGTACTCAATTAATCAAAGCTGGACTATGGAATAAAGATGAAGCTGGGGAACCGGGCAGAGATATTTCATCGGCCTGGAAAATTCTATCCCGGGTAGGTTGTCCTGGTCGCTATGTTGGAAGAGCGCAAAATGGACTGTTCGAATATGTGATTGTCAACCCGGATACTGATACTTTGCTCCCATCCGGGCAAGGGCACACACTGGCGTTGGCAATATGCGCAGCAGCTCTTGCCGCCAGAAAGTTAAATTAAGTCAGAACACCCAAGGTACTAATCGACTACAAACAATCCGTACGGCCGGCAAGGCGGTAAAACTGTATTTACAAACCGGTTTAGTCGTCCGCACGTAAATCTCAAGGAGAGAGAAAATGAAATGTCCATTGTGTAAGAGCCGACAACATATAGAAATTGACCTGCACGCAGAAGGTTTCGCTCAAGATGCGCGTGAATGCGGCGACTGCGGCGCGGTCTGGACCTTTTCCGGAGAGATCATCAAAATCATCAAGGGTAGTGTCCAACAGGAAGATAAGCTCTGCACTGATTTTGTCTGCCCGACCTGTAAGTGTATGTCGAGCCATGAAACTGATTTACATGCCTTTCAATTCCACGAAGAGCTTTACGAGTGCACAATCTGCGGAACAGTCTGTTCCACCGCGCATAACCAGGTGGAAGTTGTTAAGGATTCACAACTGGGATCCTTTCTTGATTCCACCGGGGATCTGGTTGAGGCCGACGATTACAACATGATGTGATCAGGTATTCTCTGGCATTCACACTTACTGCATTACCAGCTCTTGCCAGCCTGGCGTCAAGACAATAGCCCTTCTGCGGTTAAGCAAAAGGGCTTATTTTGTATCGAATATACAAACACTAGAGTAGGAGCCGGGGTTACATCATACGTTCTGTTCTTGATTATCCAGGGGCAGCGTGAAAAAGAATTTAGCCCCTTCGTCCGCGTTAGATTCAACCCAGATTTTGCCATGATGTGCTTCAATTATCATTTTCACCAGGTAGAGACCAAGCCCGAGACCTTGGATTGCAGTAGTAGAGCTATCAACACGGTGGAACTTTTCAAAAATATGTTCCCGTTGTTCAGGGTCTATACCAATGCCCTCATCAGCAACCGAGATCAAGAAGTTGCCAGCAACGGGTTCGCCCTTAATAATGATCTGCCCTCCATTTGGCGAGAACTTGATTGCATTGCCAACCAGGTTTTCAAATACTTGGAGCATTCGATCTCTATCAACGAAGAGCGGTAAACCCTGTTCCGGAAATTGTATGGACAATAGGCAATTTGAGGCTTCCTGTTTAAACTCCTTGAACACATGGTCAACAACTTCGGAGATATCGACCATGGTTCGTTCCAGGGAAAGCATACGCCCGGATTCAATCCGGCTGACGTCAAGCATATCAGCCACCATTCGTTCAATAATGAGGCTTTTCTCAATGATATATTCAAGCGCTTCCCGACGAAGTTGGGCAGGCAAGGTACCCTCCTCTAACAACAGTTCAGCGTAGCCCATAATTGAGGTTAGTGGTGTGCGCAGTTCGTGCGAGGCTGTAGCGATAAATTCACTCTTCATGCGATCATTATGGAGCAACTGTTCTTCTACCTGTTTGCGTTCGGTAATGTCACGAATGCAGCCGAGGAAACCGGTTAATGTACCCGATGCATCTGTCACTTTGACCCCGATAGTCTCTCCCGGAAAAATCGAACCATCCTTACAACAGTAATGCACTTCATAGACCGGCTGGTCATTTTCGGAATCACAGGAGAACCTGGTTTGGCCCAGATTTTCATATGCTTCGGGATCGGCATAGAGCATCTCGGTGGAATGCCCTATGACTTCATTGTCGGAGTAGCCGAAGGTCTTGCTAAATGCCTCGTTGATCATAACAATCTGGCGCTTGGTGTCAGTCAGCACAAGAGCATCGGTTATGGCGTTAAAAACTGCCTCAAACTCCGCTTTGCGTTGGGCTATATCCAACATCGTCTTTTTTCGTACCCTGAGCTGTCTCTGTTGAATGACGAGTAAGGTAAGGACAAAGACGGCAATGATGGCAGCTGTAATTTGCAAAAGAAACTTGATGTCATACTTGTGCTCATAAGAGAGAGAGACCCAGTTTGTGTATATCGCCCTCTTATCTTCAGCATTCAATGAATCAAGTGCTTTTTGCAGAAGTCCCGTTAGTTCCGGCCAGTCACTGCGCGTAGCGAAGCCCAAATTATTACGGTAAGGCGTTTCCCCGGCAACTTTCAACGAAATATTGCCCCGAGTCGTTATGTGATAACTTGCTACAAGCAGATTCCCCACATAAGCTGCGACTTCACCATCTTCGAGCATTTGCAGCCCGGTCTGGGTTGACTCCACCGGGACGAGGTCAATTTCAGGATGGTTCAGCGCTAACAATTCGTGAAACGCATAACCATTAACAACGGCAACTTTTTCACCGGCAAGTTCCTGAAGATTGCCGACATAGGGGGCATCATTTCGAGTGAAAATTGCGGCGGGGAAAGAGAGGTAAGGCTCAGTAAAGAGCAGATATCTTCCCCGGTCTGGCGTGGGGGTTATGCAGGAGAACATATCAAGTTCCCGTGCCTTGCTTTTTTCAATAAGTTCAGCCCATGAGTTCCCCTTGACAATATGAAACTGAATACCAAGCAGTTGCTCAATTCTTTCCAGGTAGTCGATCGCGATGCCCTTGAACTCGCCATTGTCATCTTGGAATTCAATAGGCCGCCAGCCCGGGTCGGTCGCCACCCGAATAACCGGATGATCTTTTAGCCATGTTTGCTCAGCTTGAGTGAGTTGGAGGGAGATCGTTTCGGGTGGCTGGATATTGGTATCTTGTGCGTAAGAAACCGACGAAAGCAAGAGCCACAAAGCTCCCAAAAAAAACAGTTTATTGTGAAAGCTGCCGAATAAATACAATGGTTTCCCTCCAAAGCAAACCAACAGACACAAAAGAATAAACCCT
>CBDUUF010000019.1:0-12371 GCA_965370375.1 uncultured Desulfuromonadaceae bacterium | reverse complement strand
AGCCAACAGGCACGATAAAAACCAGTAATAATGGGCGGCTTGACATGCAATTTATGAACTGTTATAGATTGCAACCGTACAGAAAAAGCAGGGGCGTTTAGCTCAGTGGGAGAGCGCTGTCCTCACACGACAGATGTCACTGGTTCAATCCCAGTAACGCCCACCATATAGTAAAAAGGACTCAGCCATTTACGGTTGGGTCTTTTTTGGTTAGGATAGTAATAAGTGCGAGTGGTGAGTGACGTAAGTCTGATAGTTAAGCATGCCTAACATATTTAGGTAGTACGTTTAAGAAAAGATTTATTAATATACAAACGTGAA
Organism: uncultured Desulfuromonadaceae bacterium; assembly: GCA_965370375.1. GTDB lineage: Bacteria > Desulfobacterota > Desulfuromonadia > Desulfuromonadales > UBA2294 > Kmv16. The sequence continues at coordinate 12,050 of CBDUUF010000019.1, read as the reverse complement.
CATTACTGGCAATAAACAATGTTCGTAGTGGCTCTTTTGTTCCGACCAACAGGCTGGTGATTGTTTGCCTGTTTTTTGTGCGAACTAAAAACCAGTTGACCTTTTTTTGAGCATATCCAATTATTCGGATCCGTCCTTCCTGTTTTTATGAAATTCATTTTGTTTTATATTTCAACTAGTTGTAATCGCATATATTCGTCTGATTTGTTTTGGCAGGGTACTTGCTCTTTGCTGATGAACAGAGTATATATGGCGTTTATTTTGAAAAACGCTGGGCAAATAAACCGGTGAAGATTTATGGAGGTAGAGGCATGCGCAAGGTTGAAGCAATTATCAAACCGTTCAAGCTGGATGAAGTTAAGGAAGCGTTGAACGAGATCGGTATCCAGGGCATCACGGTTAGTGAGGTGAAAGGTTTTGGCCGGCAGAAAGGCCACACTGAACTTTACCGCGGAGCTGAGTATGTTGTCGATTTTATCCCCAAAATCAAGATGGAAATTATTGTTGCCGATGATATGGCCGCCCGGGTGGTCGAGGTGATCGCCGAGTCAGCACGGACCGGTCGGATTGGTGACGGCAAGATTTTTGTTACCCAGGTTGATGAGGTTGTCCGGATTCGTACCGGAGAGACCGGAGATGATGCCCTTTAATTCAGGCCGGTACACAGGCCTGGTCAATTCCTTAAGTTTATTTTAAAACCAAAAGAAGAAGGAGAAACAGCATGACGCCCAGAGAAGTAATTAAGTTTGCCGAAGAAAACGGCTGTAAGATGGTCGATTACAAGTTCCTCGATTTTGTCGGGATCTGGCAGCATTTTTCTACACCGATCGGTGAGTTCGGTGAGGAGACCTTTGAAGAGGGGATCGGTTTTGACGGTTCTTCGATCCGTGGCTGGCAGCCGATTCACAACAGCGACATGCTGATCATGCCCGACCCGTCTACGGCGCAGATTGACCCGTTCGTCAAGGTTTCGACTCTGAGCCTGATCTGCAACATCATCGATCCGATCACCCGCGAAGGTTACACCCGTGATCCGCGTTTTGTCGCCCAGAAAGCTGAAGCTTATCTGAAGTCGACCGGCCTCGCTGATACCGCTTACTTCGGCCCCGAGCCGGAATTCTTCATTTTCGACAACGTGCAGTACGAGTCGACTACCAACCAGTCGTTCTACTCGGTCGATTCGGTTGAGGGTATCTGGAACACCGGCAATGAAGAGCCCGGCGGTAACCTCGGCTACAAACCACGGCACAAGGAAGGTTACTTCCCTTGCGCCCCGACCGACTCGATGGTCGACCTGCGTAATGAGATGGTTGAAGTGCTGCAGAGTGTCGGCATGAACATTGAGGCGGTTCATCATGAAGTCGCTACCGGCGGTCAGACTGAAATCGACTTGCGCTTCGACTCGCGGCTCAGCTTGGGAGATCCACTGCTGTGGTTAAAATACATCGTCAAGAATGTTGCCTTCCGTAACGGCAAGACCGTTACCTTCATGCCTAAGCCGATCTTTGATGACAACGGTTCCGGAATGCACATGCACGTTTCGCTCTGGAAGGACGGCAAGAACAAGTTCGCCGGCGACGGCTACGGTGGCCTCTCCAAGATGGCGATGTACTACATCGGTGGTGTCATGAAGCACGCCAAAGCGCTCTGTGCTTTTACCAACCCGACCACCAACTCTTACAAGCGTTTGGTTCCGGGCTTCGAAGCCCCGGTCAACCTCGCTTACTCGAACCGTAACCGCTCCGCTTCCCTGCGTATCCCGGTTACCAACAACGAGAAAGCCAAGCGGGTTGAGTATCGTACGCCTGATCCATCATGCAACGGCTACCTCGCCTTTGCCGCTCTGTTGATGGCTGGCCTCGACGGTATCGAGAACAAGATTGATCCGGGCCAACCGCTCGATAAGGATATATACGGTCTGTCGCCGGAAGAGCTCAAAGATATTCCGTCGGTTGCCAGTACACTGGATGATGCTCTGAAATCCCTCGAGGAGGATCACGATTTTCTGCTCAAGGGTGATGTCTTTACCAAGGATCTCATCGAGAAGTGGATCGAGTACAAGACCGAAGCTGAGGTTAATCCGGTGCGGATGCGTCCTTGTCCGGAAGAGTTTAGCCTTTATTTCGACTGTTAAATTCAGTCGGCATAGTATTAAGCAAAAAGCCCCCCGGATATCCGAGGGGCTTTTTTTGTCATTTTTTTATTGATAGCAGAAAACAATAATCATGATCGGCGGGTCGCGTCCCGCCAGACGCCTTACTTTTTGTCTAAGCGCCAACAAAAAGTAAGCAAAAAATGGCTCTCACCTTGCGGTGGGCATCTCTATCTTTGTTGTGGGGCTGGCTGTAATGGTTGGCTCAGAATTAATCCGGGCCCGTTCCAATGGGGCCCTGTCAGTCGATGTCTACAGGAATTAAAGGCCTTGTCATTTCGAACGATAGAGAGAAATCTCGAGTTAAGTGGTTTAAACAAAAAGCAACAACAAGATCTCTCCCTCCGGTCGAAATGACAGACCATTCAAGGTAGAGAGGGCTGAATACATAGGCCCCGCCTTACAATCTACGAAGCAATGTCTCTAGTTAGTTATACAGTTGATCATAAGAAGCAGATCACTCAAGTCATAGAAGTGCCCCCTGCCAGGGAGCCGTTTCTTTTGGTTCGTTTTCTTTGCGGCTCTCCAAAGAAAATGAACACGGCTGTCGGGCCGAGACCCGACGGTTTAAGAGACCTTGATTGTTATTCTCATGTTGTAAAAATAAATACAATTATCGATTGTTTTCGATGGTTCAAGTCTACTTCTCGATAGCCAGCGTTCTTTGCGGCACCAGCACAATCTGAATCCGCCGATTCTGGGCCCGGCCTTCTTTGCTGGCGTTGTCGGCGACCGGCTGGAACGGTCCGTAGCCGACAGCCGACAGCCGCTCACCCGGAATATTGGCATCACGCAGGGTGCGGACCACGGTTGCGGCGCGGGCGGCTGAGAGTTCCCAGTTGCTGGCAAACGTGTCCTTCAATCTTGAGCTGATGGCAACATTGTCGGTGTGTCCTTCAACCCGGATGTCTTTATCTGCGATATCTTTGACAACTTCGGCCACCTTTTGCAATACGGTGAGGCCTTCTGCCTTGATTTCGGCGCTACCCGAGGCGAACAGAATCCGGTTGACCATGTTGACCGTCAGTCGGCCTTTAAGCTCTGAAATCGTAATTTCGCCCCGTTTGATCTCGCTCTCCATTTTATCGACCAGTTCATTATAGGTGCTTTGCATCTGGGCGATTCTGGCCAGGCGGGCGATACGCTCTTTGTCGAGCGCATGTTCCAGCTCGCGGTTGTTCAGCATCAAACGGTCAATCTCTGCACGCATCTCGGCCATTGCGTTACCGGTCTGTGTGTCCCGATCCGAAAGCACGGTCTCCAGTCGATCTATATCGCCGCCGGCACGTTCGATATCTTCATTCAATGCCGTGTTGCTGTTCATCAGGTCGGCATTTTCTGACTGTAACTGAGTGAATTTATCATTTAAATCAGTATGTTGAGATTTCACCTCTGCCAAGTCGGCTGTAAGTCGATCGGCTTCGGCGCTCTTCTCTTCAAAAGCCGATTTTGCCACACAACCGCCCATGGTTAGTGCCAGTACAAGAATCATCAAGGTGATCAATCTTTGCATTATCTCAGTTCTCCTTAAGCGGGATATCGTCAACAAGCTGTGCTTCGCTCAGAAAAGACTAACGATTGATCATGCAGAAGTAAAGGTTAAATCCTGTTCTGCAGAGGGGAAAATATTATGGGTTTTGTCACTTTTGTGCTATAAATTCGGGCTACAATACTGTTCTATTTCGTTGGAGACTTCTATGAATTTTGATCTGCGTCGTATCGTTGAAACGGCCCTGCGTGAAGATATCGGTTCGGGTGATATAACCACCCAGGCGACGGTTGATCCTGATCTCATAAGTCAAGCCGAGCTGGTGGCCAAGGAAGACTTTATTCTGGCCGGCATTGATGTCGCGGCTGAGGTGTTCCGGTTTCTTGATCCGGCAGTGGCGTTTGAACGTCTGATTGAAGACGGTGAAAAGGTTAAGAAAGGTGACGTCCTCGCCTGGTTGAAAGGTCCGGCGGCGTCACTCCTGCAAGGTGAGCGGGTAGCGCTGAATCTTTTGCAGCGCATGAGTGGTGTTGCAACCCTGACCGCTAAATTTGTAGCAGAGGTTGTCGGAACCGAAGCGGTGGTAGTCGACACCCGCAAAACCATGCCCGGGTTGCGGTCGCTTGATAAATACTCGGTTCGGGCCGGTGGCGGAACAAACCACCGGACATCTCTTTACGACGGTGTCTTAATCAAGGAAAATCATATTGCAGCGGCCGGTGGTATCACAACGGCCATCGAACGTGCCTGTTCCCGTGCCCCGCACACCATGAAAATAGAAGTCGAAACAACGACGATTGCTGAGGTCAATGAAGCGTTGCAGGCCGGTGCCGATATTATCTTGCTCGATAATATGACTCCTGCTCTGTTGCAAGAGGCCGTGCAGTTGATTGACGGTCGAGCTAAGGCTGAGGCTTCCGGTGGTGTTAATCTGGAAACTGTCAGAGAGATTGCCGAAACCGGTGTCGATCTGATTTCAGTCGGTGCCCTGACCCATTCAGCCCGGGCGGTTGATGTCTCCATGTTGTTTACATCATGAGTTGCTGATGCCGAGTACCCGCGACAAAATTCTGGAGCTGTTCCGCGTTCAACCGGATCATTTTGTGTCTGGCGCCGATGTCTGTCGTGAGCTCGGAATCTCCCGGACGGCGGTATGGAAGCATATCCGCCAACTGCGTGACAGCGGTTATGAGATTGAAGCGATCCAATCGCGTGGTTATCGACTGGTCGCTCTGCCGGATCGGTTGCTCCCGGCTGAAGTTAAAGCCGGCCTGCAGACACGTTGTGTCGGTAATGAAGTTGTCTATTTTGAGCAGATCGGCTCGACCAACGAGCAGGCACGCAAACTTGCCGATAACGGCGCGGCTGAAGGGACGGTGGTGATCGCCGACAGCCAGAGCAGCGGCAAAGGCCGCCTGGGTCGTGACTGGTCATCTCCGGCCGGGGTAAATCTTTATCTGTCGGTGATCCTGCGCCCGAATATCTCACCGCGCTTTGCCACCCAGATGACATTTTTATCAGCTATTGCTGTCGCTCAGGCGATCGAGGCGACCGGTAGCTTCGAACCACAGCTGAAATGGCCGAATGATGTCATGCTCGGCGGCTGTAAGGTGGCTGGCTTGCTGAACGAACTGAACGCCGAAACCGAACAGGTGCATTATCTGGTACTCGGTATCGGCGTTAATCTGAATATGACAACCGAGCAGTTTCCTACCGACCTGCGGACTCCGGCTACCTCACTGTTGCTTGATGGCGGAGAGCAGGTTTCACGTCGCCAATTCACCCAGGCGCTACTGCAGTCACTGGATCAATTGTATTCGGTCTACCTCCAGTCCGGGTTTCAGCCGATAAAAGAGGCGTGGGAGCGCCGCTGTAATATGCTTAATCAATGGGTTGAGGTTGATTGTCAAAACCGCTTACAAGTTGGCCAGGTCAGCGGCGTAGATGAGACCGGTGCCCTGTTGTTGGCGTTGGCAGGCGGTGTCACTGAGCGAGTTCTGGTGGGCGATGTCCGCTTACTGAATAGATGAGGCGGTAAACAAATGCTTTTGGCTATAGATATTGGCAACACTAATACCGTTCTCGGTCTGTATCGCGATAACGAGTTGTTGCGCGATTGGCGGTTGCGCACTGACGAAGCGCGGACCGTGGATGAATATGCAATGTTGATTCACGAGCTGTTCAGTCTGTCACAGCTGCATTTTACCGATATCGAAAATGTCATCGTTTCGTGTGTGGTTCCGGCGATGATCAATACCGTTGAGGGGTTGTGCCGCGATTATTTTAAACTCAAACCGTTGATCGTTGGCCCCGGGGTGAAGACCGGCATGCCGATTCTCTATGATAACCCAAAGGAAGTCGGTGCCGACCGCATTGTCAATGCAGTGGCTGCCTACGATCAGGTCAAGGGGAGTTTGATCATAGTTGATTTTGGTACCGCCACAACCTTTGATTGCATCTCGGACAAGGGTGAATATCTCGGTGGCGCAATTGCCCCGGGCTTGAATGTGTCGGCTGATGCGCTGTTTGAAAAGGCGAGTAAATTGCCGCGAGTTGAAATTGTTTGCCCGCCGCAAGTGGTGGCCAAGAACACGGTTAACAGTATTCAGTCGGGATTGTTTTATGGTTATGTCGGGCTGGTTGACGGGATTGTCAACCGGATGAAGGATGAACTCGATGATGTTCCGACGGTTTTTGCAACCGGTGGTCTGGCCAGCCTGCTGACCGAGGTTTCCATGACAATTGATAGGATCGCTCCAAACCTTACCTTGGAGGGGTTACGCATTATTTTTGAACGGAACCAAAGCGGGCTTTGACAGCCCATTTGCTGAATGTTAAAATGATTTATATTTCCTTCGTTTACAATCCCCTGACGGGTTAGTCGTCAGGCGTTTGACGTGTCGATGGTCTGCATCGACCGATTTTCATTCATCTTGAATTGAAAGGAGTCACAATGGGAACGATTGATATCGCCAAACTTCGGAACGTAGGTTTTGTCGGGCAGGGGGATTCCGGCAAGACATCTCTGGCGGAAGCCGTCATTTTTGCTGCGGGCAAGACCGACCGGCTCGGTAAAGTGGATGAAGGCAACTCAAATTTCGATTATGAAGAAGAAGAGATAAGACGCAAAATTACCATCGCTTCCAGCCTGCATCATTGTGACTGGAAGGGATTCGATCTAACCATCATTGATACTCCCGGTTATACCAATTTCTTACATGATACGCGTAGCTGTATGCGGGCCCTCGATGGTGCTGTTCTGGTTGTTTCTGCAGTTGATGGTGTCAAGGCGCAATCGTCGATGATCTGGGCCTGGGCCAGCGAAATGCATGTGCCGCGCATCGCTTTTATCAACAAAATGGATCGTGAACGGGCCGATTTTCGCAAGGTAGTGGCGGAAATTGAAGAAGTGCTCGAGACACGAGCGGCTGTTCTAAGTATGCCGATCGGTAGTGAAGAAGATTTCAAAGGGATTATCGATCTGGTCCGGATGAAGGCGCGTATTTTTACTTTCGACGGTAAGGGTGGTTTTGAAGAAGCGGAAATTCCCGAAGAGTTGAAAACTGAAGCGGACGAAATGCGGTTCAAGATGGTTGAGGTTGTTGCCGAGGCCAACGATGAATTGATGGAGAAATACCTCGAGGAGGATAGCCTGACCGACGCAGATATTTTTGATGGCCTGCATCAGGGAACGGTCAACGGCCTGTTTACCCCGGTTATCTGTGGCAGTGCTGCCGCCAACGCCGGGACCCATTTGCTACTCGATACGATTATGAATTGTCTGCCGGCACCGACCGAACGTCCAGCACTAGTCGGTATTGATCCGAAAACTGAAGAAGAGATCGAGCGCAAGCCATCGGTTGATGAACCGTTCTCGGCTTTTGTCTTCAAGACGATCAGCGACCCATATACCGGCAAGCTGACGCTGTTTAAAATTGTTTCCGGCGAGCTTACCGGGGATCACTTCTATAACTCTACCCAGGATACGAACGAAAAATTCGGCGCTATTCTCCGGATGGAGGGGAAGAAGCAGTCAACGGTTACCTCAGCTGGCGCCGGTGAAATTGTTGCCGTGGCCAAGCTTAAGGACACGGTGACCGGTGACACCTTGTGCGCTGCCAACAACCCGGTCATCTTCCCGGCTCCCGAGCCGATGCATCCGGTTATTTCATTCGCTCTCGAAGCCAAGGCCAAGGGCGATGAGGATAAAATCCACAGTTCCCTGAAACGGCTGATGGAAGAAGATCCCAGCCTGCAGGTGGTCCGGGATGAAGAGACCAAAGAAATGGTTATCTCCGGCATGGGGCAGATCCATGTTGAAGTCGTTGTTGAAAAAATGAAGCGAAAGTTCGGTGTAGAAGTAGTTATCAAGGAGCCGAAAGTTCCGTATCGCGAGACGATTCGTAAAAAAGTCAAACAACACTATCGTCACAAAAAGCAATCCGGCGGTCGTGGCCAGTTTGCCGATGTCCATATTGAAGTTGAACCGCTACCGCGGGGTGGCGGGTACGAATTTGTCGACAAGGTCGTCGGCGGTGCCGTGCCGCGCTCCTATATCCCGGCAGTTGACAAGGGGATTCAGGAGTCGATCCGTAAGGGGATTGTTGCAGGTTTCCCGGTTCAAGATGTCCGGGTAACCCTTTATGATGGACAGCACCATGCCGTCGATTCTTCGGAAATGGCCTTTAAAATTGCCGGTATGATGGGTTTTAAAAATGCGATGAAAGAGGCCAAACCGGTCCTGCTCGAACCGATTGTAAAGATGGAGATCAGCGTTCCGGATGAGTGCGTAGGCGATGTGATCGGCGATATGAACTCACGGCGTGGTAAAGTTCTCGGCATGGACCCGCAGGGCAATGCCCAGGTCGTCAACGTCAATGTGCCGATGTCCGAAGTCTTGAAATATGCCCCTGAATTACGTTCGATGACCTCTGACCGGGGGATGTTTACCCTTGAATTTTCGCACTATGAAGAGGTTCCTGGTCAGATGGCTGAAAAGATAGTCGCTGAATTGCAAACTGAAGGATAAATCTGGAGTTAATACATGGCTGACAAAGATGATTTCACATTTGAGGAAGAAGATAGCGGCGTAGGTGCTGAACAAGAAGCTGATGATTGGGGCGAGTACGAACCTGAGAAAAAAAAGGGTTCCAAGCGGTTGCTCTATATGTTGCTGCTTCTGGTAGTTTTGGCCGGCGCTGCGGCATACATGTTTCTGTTCGCACCGGCGGATGGGCCGTCACCACCGGTCAATGTTGTGAAAGCACCAAGGAAGTCAATTGCGACCCCGATGCCGAAGGCGGCCCCTGTGGCTAAATCGGCTAAAGTTGCTGGGTCGACAACCACGGCAGCCGCAGCTAAACCGGCTACCGCGAAGGCAACTCCGTCACCTGTGCCGACAGCAGTTAAGGCTCCGGTTAAACCGGCACCACCAGCGCCGGTTGTTGCCAAAGATAAATCGGTTCCAGCGGCGAAGCCTGCCCCGGTTCCAGCTGAGGTTAAGCCTAAGCTGTTTAAACCAAAAGCGACGCCAGCTACGATGACGGCTGGTGCTTACACGCTCTCTGCTGGAGCCTTTGCCATGCAGTCGAGTGTTGATGGTGTGGTGAAGAAGATTCGCAACCTTGGTTATGAACCAGAGATCAAGAAGCTTAAACGTAAAGTTGAGATGACACGCTTATTGGTCGGTGTTTACTCTCCGGATGTTGCAGTAAAAAAACTCCGCGAGGTTAAAAAAATTACCAGCGGTGCGTTCAGTCTCAACAAAGGCTCAAAGACAGCTGTTTATGCCGGATCATATGTTGTGCTTGACAAGGCCCGGGTGTTTGCCGATACCACTTTGAGCAAGAACGGTATTCGTGTAACCGAAGAGCCGGTTAAGATTGACCAGACGTTGCAACGGGTAACATTCGGGTCGTGTGCTACCCGTACAGATGCAGTAAAAGTTTCGCAGCCGGCGGCCGGTAAAGGGTTGGCGGCGACCCCTGCGAAGAAATAATCAGCAGCAAGGATAAATATACAATTATGACTACATCTACCACAACTGTGCGCATCAAGGTGCCGCCGCAGGTGGTGCGTATTGTCGGTAAACAAGCCCCCCGTGACTTGCAACTCTCTGCGGCACGGGGGGCTTTGCCACTTGCCGCAATCGATCTGCTGACGGTATTTTTCTTTTTCGGCAACGGCAAAGATCCGGAATTGAAAAGTTTGGCTCGCGCCTCGCTGCATGAGTTACCGATCTCGCTGCTTGAGCCGGTTGTTGCCGATCCGGAAGCGAATCCGCAAATCTTGCATTTTCTGGTTCGTGAACGGATTGCGGAGCAAAGGTTGATTGAGCTTGCCCTACAGAATCCGGCTGTGAGCGATGCGACTTTTCTGCATTGTGCAAAACATTGTGATGGGCCAATTCTGTCGATGATCGCTGAAAACAGCCAGCGAATCACAACGGTACCTAAGTTGGTTGACGCGATTGTCAATAATGCCAAAGCCGACAAGGCGTTGAAGTTTCGTCTCGGTTGGGTCGATCCGGATGCGGCAAAGGTGGAGAGCCAGGCAACAGAGGCTTCTGCTGCAACAGATGCGGCTGATAGTGATGAAGAAGAGGTGCTTGGCGAAATCGAAGAGGAAGAAGAGAAGGTTCTTAACAAGTATCAGCAGGCTCTCGAACTCGGTGTCTCAGATAAAATCAAGATGGCGTTTACCGGTGACAAGGAATGGCGCTCACTGTTGCTGCGTGATTCCAACAAGCTGGTCTCCGCTGCCGTGTTGAAAAACCCGCGTATCACCGAGGGTGAAGTGTTATTTGTGGCCAAGAGTAAAACGTCGAGTGATGAGTTGATCCGGATCATCCTGATGAATAAAGACTGGGTGAAGAGCTATGCGGTGAAAATAGCCCTGATGCGGCATCCCCGTACACCGATCAACAAGGCGCTGCGTTTCATGTCGATTCTTTCACTGAAAGACCTTAAAGATTTGGCCAAAAGCAAGGATGTTTCAGCCGTGTTGACCAACAATGCCCGGCGGATCATAATGATGAAAGAGAAAAAAGGTGGTTGAATTATGACTACAGAAACAGGCCAAAGAAAATTCACGATTGGCGTCCTGACCTTGTCTGATAAAGGGTCGGTCGGCGAGCGGGTCGATACCAGTGGCCCCCAGATTTGCCGACTTGTTGCCGATATCGGCAATGTGACTCACACCGATATTCTACCGGATGAGCAGGCGCAGATAGAACAACTCCTCAAGCGCTGGTCTGAGCAGGGACTTGACCTCATTCTGACTACCGGTGGAACCGGTTTGACGCCACGCGATACGACGCCTGAAGCGACCCGTAATGTTGTTGATCGGCTGGTGCCGGGAATCGCTGAAGCGATGCGCCTGGCCGGGCTGCAAAAAACTCCGCATGCGATGCTGTCACGCGGTATTGCCGGTATCTGCAAACAGACCCTGATCGTTAATCTGCCCGGCAGTGAAAAAGCTTCACGGGAAAATCTGGAAGCGATTCTGCCGGCTTTGCCGCATGCCCTGGCCACACTGCAGGGGAGTACCGGCGACTGCGGCGGGTAAGGAGGCTGTATGGATTGGCTTGCGCTGTTCCTTGATTCATCCGGGGATTTGCAGGTTTTATGGCGACTGGTTCTCGCTGCGACCCTCGGTGGTTTGATCGGTATTGAAAGAGAGATTCACGGGCGACCGGCCGGTTTTCGGACGCATCTGCTGGTGACGGTCGGGGCTTGCCTGATGATGGTGGTTTCAGAGGCGTATTACCTTAAATACGGTATGCTTGACGTTGAATCGGTCGTACGCATCGACCCAGGTCGGGTGGCGGCACAAATCGTCACCGGGATCGGTTTCCTCGGTGCCGGGGCAATTATCAAGGATGGTCATGCGGTGCGTGGCTTAACCACGGCGGCCTGCCTCTGGGTGGCGGCCGGTATCGGCATGGCTGTCGGCGTCGGTTTGTACGTTCCTGCAATATTTGTGACTATCCTGGCATTGTTCAATCTACTGTTTCTCAAGCGCGCCGAGCGCATGTTTCGTTCTGATCAATACCGCACTCTCATTATTACCTGTGATGATGCAGTCAATAGTTTGTCTGAGCTTGAGCAGTGCCTGGCGCAGCAATCGCTCCGCATCGTTAATTTCGGTTTCGAGAAAGATTTATTGGCAAGTGAAGTTCGCTACGATTTTGTTGTTGCACAGTACACAGAAAATTCGCGTGATGATCTGGTCCGGGCATTATCGGAATGTTCGTGGGTTCGCAAAATTCGTTTTCATTGATCAAAGGCCTGCTGCAAGTTTTAAATATACGACTTTTGATCTGCATGTTTGTCAAGTAAAAATACTCTCTATCATTCACGACAGGTGACGATCTCGTCACCCGACAGGGAAACAGATGGCTCGATCGGC
>CBDUUF010000018.1:0-12571 GCA_965370375.1 uncultured Desulfuromonadaceae bacterium | reverse complement strand
CCTGCACCTCCTGTCAATGGAATGATCACTGGATCAACCTGATCGACACACCCGGTCATATCGATTTTACTATTGAGGTCGAGCGGGTGCTGCGCGTACTCGATGGCGCCCTGGCAATCTTCAGCGCGGTTGAGGGCGTACAGCCGCAGAGTGAATCGGTCTGGTATCAAGCCGACCGCTATAACGTCCCACGGATTTGCCTGATCAACAAGATGGACCGGATTGGCGCTGATTACCGTCAGGTGCTTGAACAGATCGCCGCCCGCTTCGACTGTCGGCCAGTTCTGTTGCAGCTGCCGATCGGTTTTGAAGCCGATTTCAGCGGTGTGGTCGATATTATATCCGGTCAAGCGATGCAGTTCGATGATTCGGAACTCGGTAAGACTGTGATCAGTCAGACGGTTCCCACAGATATGGTCGATGAACTGGTGGCGGCCCGGGTTGCGCTGGTTGAAGCGGCGGCCGATTTTGACGAACAGATCATGACCGACTATCTCGATGACCAGCCGGTGGCGGATGAACGGATCCGGGCAGCGTTGCGCAAAGGGGTGCTGGCAGGCGAAATATTCCCGGTTTTGCTCGGCTCGGCGCTACGCAATAAGGGAATTCAGCCGGTACTTGACGCCATCTGCGATTATCTGCCGTCACCGCTTGATGTGCCGCCGGTTATGGCACAGCGGATCGCCGATGGTCAGGAAGTCAGGCTGACCTGTTCGGCCAAAGAGCCACTTTGTGCTCTCGCGTTCAAGGTTTTGTCAGACGAGGGGCGCAAACTGACGTTTATCCGGATCTATTCCGGCAACCTGCAGGCGGGTGATGTAGTCGGGAACGGTACCAGCGGCGGTGCGGAGCGGGTCGCCCGTCTGTTCCGTATGCATGCCCACAAACGCGAGCGTATCGAGCGGGCCGAAGCCGGGGAAATCGTGGCCGCCACCGGCATCAAAGAGGTGTTGACCGGCGATTGTCTCTGCAGCCCGGATGATATCATCCAGCTCGACGGGTTGCATGTTCCCGAGCCGGTCATTACGCTGGCCGTTGAGCCGAAGGATGTCGAAGCGCGGGATCGGCTGCAGCCGAGTCTCGACAAAATGCAGTGGGAAGATCCGACGTTTAGGGTGCGCGAAGATGACGAGACCGGTCAGACCCTGTTGGCCGGCATGGGCGAGCTGCATCTGGAAGTTATGGTGCAGCGTCTGGCCCGGGAATTTGGTGTCGAGGTAAATACCGGCCGGCCACAGGTTGTTTACCGCGAAAGTCTGAAGAAAACTGTTAGTCACCGGGAACTATTTGAACGTGAGTTTGAGGGTAAGTCCCAGTTTGGCGATGTGCAGTTACGGCTGACGCCGCTAGCCCGCGGCGACGGGTTGCAGGTGGTGGTTCCACACGACGCAGAGGCGACCGGGGTCAACACCGCTTGGCTGGCCGACCTGGAACAGAGCCTGTTGTTGGGCGCAAATACCGGTGCCGGACTAGGTTACCCGCTGACCGATCTTGAAATCCGGGTGGAGACTATCGACAATAGTTCCGGTAAAACAACTGAAGTCGGTTTGAAGGCCGCAGCACAAAAAGGGTTGTCTGAGGCGGCCAGAAAAGGCGGCATGGTGCTGCTTGAACCGGTGATGCAGCTCGAAATTACCGTTCCATCTGAGGATTCGGGGAGAGTCCTCGGAGGTCTACAACAGAAACGGGGCCGGGTCGAAGGGATGCAGTCGCACGGAGGTATGGAAGTTATCCGGGCTTTAACCCCGCTGTCGGAGATGTTTGGTTACATGACCGAACTGCGTAGTGCGACCAAGGGGCGTGGTACCTTCACTATGGAATTTTCACATTTTGATGATGCCCCGAATGAAGTCTTGCAACGTTACGGTCTGGCCTGACGGTCCGGGCTGGTAAACTCGATGCCGAGTAGAGATACATCGTCTTGTGCCGGAAGTTTTCCTCTGAAATTATACATATCATCGATCGCTGTCTGGCAGGATTTATTCAGACTGGAGCCGTTGCGCCTCAAACTTTGCAGCAGGCGTTTTTCGCCGAAGCAATTGCCGGCGGCATCGGTGTGATCGAGCAGACCGTCAGAATACAGGAACAGCCGATCCCCCGACTCCAGCATGAGCTCACCCTGCTCAAACGGGCCGGTAGCCGGCAGTCCGATCAGACCGCCACCGGTGGCAAGCCGTTGCACATCACCGTTTGCACGCAGCAGAATCGGCGGTGGGTGGCCGGCACTGCAGTAGCTAACCTGGCCGGTGTTGATGTTGATCAGCATGTAGACGATGGTGAAAAACATTTCAAAGCGCTCAAACGGATACTCGTCAGCCAGCTCCAACATTACTTCGACCGGTGATAGCAGCCGATAGTATGGCGGCGTGTCGATGCTCCGTTTAACAATCTGACCGGTTTGCAACGACAGACTCTGATGCACGGAAACGCTGACCATGGCCGAGGAAATACCGTGGCCACTGACATCGAGTAGAAACAGCATCAGGTTTTCTTCGTCGACCTGGCGCAGGTTGAACAAGTCACCGCCAATTTTTTCAAACGGGTGGAAGTGACAGGAAACATTGAAGTGCGATAGTTCCGGCAGATTTTTTGGCAGCAGGCTCTGCTGAATTTGCGCGGCTGAACGTAACTCCTCTTCGTCCTCGCGCCAGTGTGCCTCTATCTTGTTTTGCAAATCAGCGATTTCCTGTTCAAGTACGCCGATGTGTCGGTAGCTGGCGATCTTGTCGGCCCACTCTTCCAGATCATCACTGTTGCGGATCAGATTACACGTCCAGGGCAGGTTCTCCGGCAGGGCTATTACTGCTGCTTCTTTATCTGAGAGCAGCACCGGCAGGTTTCTGCGCCGACAGAAATACCCCAACCGTTCCTGTTCTTGCGGATCGAGATTAGTAAATAGACTGTTGTCGAGCAGCAGGATGCTGACAGCGTCGTCGTGCGCCTGTTCAAACAACGACACCAGGTCGACCGGATGTGGGCGCAACCCCTCAGCCGACAATAGAGGTTCAAGTTTGGCTGGAAATGGTCGACCGTCAGGAAATAGTGTCAGTGCTTTTTTCATAAAACCCTCATTGAATCGATGCATTTTACCATTATACTGGCAATATTAGCCATTAAACACTCGCTTGGCCCGAAAAGGGGTGTGTATGCAGTCCGACTACCTGATTATTGGTCATGGCGACATTGCTCAACGGACCGCGCGTTTGCTCAGCGATCGCGGCAACTCCGTCACCCTGGTCGGCCGGCAGGTCAGCGCTGGCGAAAACCTTGCGCCGTTGCAGACGGTATTTGCGGCAGACCTGGATAAACTTGACACTTTGGCCAATCTACCACTCACTGCTGCCCGGATTCTGTATCTTGCGCCACCACCGCAGTCCGGGCCGTGCGATAACCGGATGCGTAATTTTTGTGCTGAGTTGTCCCGGCAGCTTCCCGCGCGACCGCAACGGCTGGTCTATATCAGCACCAGCGGTGTCTATGGCGATTGTAGCGGTGCGCTGGTGGACGAGACGCGACCGGTCAACCCGCAGACCGACCGGGCCCGGCGTCGGGTCGATGCCGAGACGATTTTGCGCAACTGGGGTGAGGTTAACAAGGTGCCGATGGTTATTCTGCGCGTCGCCGGAATTTATGGACCGGGTCGGTTGCCGTTACAGCGGCTACGGGCCGGAATGTCGATAGTGCAGCCGGAGCAGGCTCCGGTGAGCAATCGGATTCATGCCGATGACCTGGCTCGTACCTGTCTGGCGGCTCTCGATCGGGTTGAGTTGGTGGGGGTGGTCAATGTATGCGACGGCGAGCCGAGCAGCATGAGTGATTATTTTATCGCTGTTGCCCGGGAGTTTGCGCTCCCCGAGCCGCCCCGGATCAGCATGCAGCAGGCGCAACAGCAGTTTTCGGCCGAGATGCTCTCATATCTCAAAGAGTCGCGCCGGCTTGACAACAGCCGTCTGCTGCAGGAGTTGAACGTCCAGTTGCTCTACCCGACTTTAGCCGCGGGACTGCAGGCGATTAAACAGCAGCCCTGATAGTTGAGTAGCTATTATTATGCAATGAAATTTGTTACTATACAGGTCTTATTTCTACTCGGGGGGTTGTGTGGCGACTGAAATTGTAGACGATTACGGCAGTGATTTTGATCCACAGGTTCTGGCTCGCTTGCTGTTCCTGTTCAATATCGCCCGGCGCCATGTCACCACCTATCCTGACGATCATCCTCTGATAGCCCACTCGGCGCAGAATTTCTTACTACAACTTGACGAGTTGCTCGAATTCACCGATGAGGTTACCCTCGGTATTGCCCGTGATACGCTAATGATTGGCAATTCCACCCTGGAAAAAAATGCCGTTTTTGTCGATCTGGCCCAGACCCTGTTTGCTTGCGACATCGCCGCCTTTACCATCCGGCGTTCAGTCTCCAAGCAGGAACTCTGTGTTTTTTTTCGTCTGCTTGGCGAATCGTCCAACGATATCCGTGCCCTTGGCGGCTTCAGCAAACTCCTGCGTGAACAGGGCGTGTCGGGAATCGGTGTGCTCGATATTGACTATTCAGCCTTTCACGCCACCGAGCTGGATGTGATCGAAGTCGCAACCAGTGCAGAAGAGCTTGAAGCAAGAGAGTTGCCGTGGGACGGCTTTATCTCGGCGCTGACCGCCGGACAACTCGATCCGGACGGTGAAGAATTTTCGGTGAACAGCATCGATCCGGCTTTGCTGGCCAACCTGATGAACCAGAAAGAACTTACTCCTGAAGAAGAAGCTAACGGGAAAAGTCCGGACGAGGCGACCGAGAGTTACGATACAACTATCACCTCGTTTTTCAAGCAGCTCGATCGCGAAGATATCGATGCGACGGCCCGTGAGGATTCGTTGCGCAAGATGAGCCTGTTTATCGATCGGCTAAATCCGGAATTGCGGCGGCAACTGCTCAGCAGCACCTTTGCCACCCTCGGCGGGCACGCCGATATGGCTGAAACCGTGATCAGCGGGCTGTCGGCTGAGACCTTGATGGATATTGTCGAGGATGTGTCTAATGACAACATCGAGATTCCGCCCGGTCTGTTTAACCTGGTGTCACACCTCGCCCGCACCGATGCAGGCGAGACCGGACCTTCCCGGGTGATTCAGAAGCATGCCGGAGTTTCCGATGAACTATTGGATGAACGGATTCGGACAATCTTCAAGTCGGCCGGCACGCCGGGGGATTTTATTCCGGAGACCTACCAGAAATTTCTTAACGAGGTGCTAAACACCGAAAAACTGGAAAATCTGCCACAAGAAATCATCGATGAGATGGCCGAGGGGTTGAGTGGGCACAATATTGAAACTTCGGTCATGGAGGTGGTGCTGGATGTGATCGATGCGGAGCCGATGTCGGAGCAATCTGATCTGCTGACGCTCAATCTGACCGATTTAGTCCGCTACTTTACCGAAGTTGGTGATTTTATCTCATTGATTACGGTTTATGATCGGCTCAACCGGCACCGGGAGGAGTCGGAAGCTTTTTCGATCCCGATTGCTGAGCAGACCCTGGAGCTCTATACCGAGCAGGAGTTTATTGATGCGGTGCTCGATGGCTTCCAGGTCTGGGAGCAGACCAAGCATGACGAAATTCGCCAATTGATCCTGCATGTTTGCGAACCATTTGTCGAGCCGCTGATTGAGCGTCTGGCCGTTGCCGAGAGCATGTCGATGCGCCAGTTTCTGATGGAGCTGCTGTACGAGATCGGTGAACCGGCCAAGCAGGCGGCGATCAAACGACTGCATGACAAGCGCTGGTACCTGGTGCGTAACCTGGTGATTCTTTTGCGCCGCTATGATGACCCTGAGGTGATGCAGCCGTTACGCTTTTTGATCGGACATAAACACCCGAAGGTTCACCTTGAAGCGATGAAGACCTACCTGCATTTTGATGATCCGAAGGCGGATCGCTATCTGCTGCGTGAACTGCAGGCCGAGGATGCGCAGCGCCGCCTGAATGCGGCGTTTCTGGCGCGCAACAGCAAGTCGTCCGAAGTGCATAAGTCGTTGCTCGGCTTGCTGGAGGGGAGCGCTTATGATCCTGAATACGAAACCCGCTCGGTGGCAGTCAAGAGTCTGGCCGAGATCGGTAATCCGAAATTTCTACCGGCCTTGCACAAGGCGCTCAAAGGGCGCAGTCTGCTCCACCCGACCCTGTTCAGCCAGTATAAAAAAATGATTATAAACTCTTTTTCAAGGTATCCGGCGCAGGCGGTGCAGCCGATTCTGAATGAACTTGCGGCCGAGAAAAAAGGCGAGTTTGTTGATTTCGCCCGCTCCGTGCTGGTGCGGTTGAAAGGGAAGGGCGCATGACCGATACCCGGATCCAATCGCTCCTGGAATTCATCCGGCATATCGCTTCGGGGGTGACGACGGCGTCGATGTACCCGCTCGAGCACCGGCAGGTTCAGAATTTATGCCAGCAGGCTCTGGATAGTTTCCGCGAAGCGGTGCATGAACACGATGAGGTCTCATTGCACCGGATCGACGATCAGCTCATTTTCGAAGGTCAGCCGCTTGGTGGCGGTATGTACCCGATCCGCTTTGCCGGCATGCTCAAGCATCGCAGCGTTGGTTTGCTGCGAATTACGCACCAGGTCGAACATAAGGAGATCGTCCAACTGGTCGGTAGCCTGGCCAAAGGTCAAGAGAAGGCGGACCTGCATTCGAGCAAAAATATCCGCTTCGGCAAACTCGAACTCCGCTTCGGGGAGCGTAAGGCTCCTGCGGGTGCAGCCGCAGGTGAAGACGAAGAGCTTGCCACCGGCAGCAGCGACGCCGCTCTGCCGGACTATCAGGACTTGACCGATGAGCAGCTCACGCGACTGATGGAAATCTTCGATGCCAGCCGGAAAAAGAAAAAGCTTAACACGGTAGGTATCTCGGAGATCGTCGCTTCGTTTGTCGGGGCTTTTGTCAAGGAAGCCGATCCGCTGTTGGCGTTGGCGCCGTTGCGTGATCTCGATGAATACTCATTTACCCATTCGATCAACGTCTGTATCCTTAACCTCGCCCAGGCCGCCGCTCTCGGTATCGAAGGGCCGCTGTTGCACGATCTCGGCACTGCCGCCCTGTTGCACGATATCGGCAAAACGACAATCCCGGAGGAGATCCTCAACAAGAAGGAGCCGTTGACCGAAGACGAATGGCGGTTGATTAAAACGCATCCGTTCGAAGGGGCAAAGCTGTTGCTCGCCGCTCCCGGCGTGCCGCGTCTGGCCGTTATTACCGCTTACGAACACCACTTGCGGTTTGACGGCAGCGGTTATCCAGAGGTTAAGGGGAGCTGGGAGAAGAATATCAGCAGTCACATGACCGCCATCTCCGATGTTTTTGATGCCATGTCGACGCACCGCGTTTACCGCGAGGCCGCTGACATGGAGGTGGTTATGACCGATCTCAAATATCTCGGTGGCTCGCACCTGCATCCGCTGTTGACTGAAAACTTCATCAAGATTGTCTCTAAGCATCGGCCTGACCTGGAGCTGGAATAGTTACACGCCGCTTATCTGGACGACTTTACAGCCGTCGTCACTCCTGTGTATACTCTATGTGTAGAAAATATACTTAATTTTCTCGGAAACCGACCTTTTTCACAATCTCAGCGTCAAACTACACATTTGATTGTGCGGCGCAAAATACTACGCCTCCGCTCAAAGGTTTGATTTCCTTGACCTTGTAAAAAATTGCTGGTTTCCATGTGGCCTGAATCGTACCGTTTCTGTTTCTCCCTGGAGTTGCAATGAAATCCACACAAAATGATAACTTGTCGGCTCTGAGTGAAAAGATAGTTCAATACGGCAAGGAGAACCTCGACGACATTCTTTATGTATTGGGCGAGGCGGTGCAGACCATCACCCACCAACGCCGCTGCCGGATCTACCTGGAAGACCTGACCCGCGGTCAGCTGGTCTGCGCGGCTGTTGCCGGGCGCTACCCCGGCATCGTTCGCGATAAGAGTTTTCCGTTGAATGCCGATACTTTTCTGGTTTCCCGGGTCTATATCGGTCAGGACGAAATACAGCTTGATGACATCAGTCGCCTCGAGGGTGATATCGCCCCGGCGGTAGCCAAAAGTTTTTCGGTTCGCGCCAGCTACCTGTTGCCGATTTTGCACCGTGGCCGCTCGCTCGGCGTACTCTGTGTCGACAGCAGTCGACCCGGACGATTGCCAAATGATGAACAACGCCAGGCGTTGACCAAGTTTCTGGCCCAGGTCGCCGGTACCGTCGATCAGGCCCGCAAGTATCATCAACAGATGCTCCTGGCCCGGCAGGTCGATGCAGCGAAGAACCGTGAGGCTGCCTTGTCAATGGTCAAGTCGGCGGTCAAGCTGGTTGATAATCTGGCCTTGGCCTCGGTGCTGGTGCCGGCCCAGTCGGTCGGTGACGAAACCGAAGGTGGACTGCAAATTCTTGCCACCTACTCCCAGGAAAAAGAGGCGCGCAAGCTCTACGAGGAAGAGAAGCTGATCAACCTCGGGCCGGGTACCTCGCTGCTGTCACGCTATATAAATCGGGCCGGGGTGATTGTCGATGATCGCTTGCTGCAGCCGTTGTTCATTCCGAAGCTGGCAGATCGGTCGTTACAGAAGCGTGTGCTGACCGAGGCGCTCGGTCTGCAGTCACTCTATGTCGTACCGTTTTACGAGGAGCACACGCGGCGGGTTACCTGTCTGGTCAATTACTACCCGCGTGGTGATCACCTGTTCAACGAGTTTGAGACCGGCCTGCTCGAATCACACGCCGAAATGGCGCAGCGGGTTATTCGCGAGATCGGTCTTGAGCATATGGAGATTCAGGTCCTCTCCGATATTAACGATCTGTTGCAGGAAAAGTTTTCCGGGGTGCAGCCGTTTCTCAGCCGCATCCTGTCGAAGGCGACCGAGCTGATCGGTGCCGATACCGGCAGCATCGCCGTGGTCCGGGAACGATCCGGTGAACGCTGGCTGGTGATCGAAGAGGATGACGGCAGCCTGATCGGGGCCAAGAGCAAGGAGTGGCTGAAAAAAGATATTCCACCGCTGCGCATCGGCGGGGAAGATCTCGCCTCCGGACAGCGCAGCCTCTCCGGATTTGTCGCCTTCAGTGGCCGGTCGAGGCTGGTCGCCGATACCCGACTGGAAAAAGGGGTTGACAGTTTTTACAAGGAAATCACCGATTCCATCCGGAGCGAGATTGCCATCCCGGTGGTCAGTGACGGCGAGACTATCGCCGTCATCTGTCTCGATAGCTTGCGGCCGAACTACTTTACCGAAGAGCATAAGCGCATCCTGATGATCATCGAACGGCTGATTTCCCGCTATCTCGCTGATCTTGAGCAGATTGAGCGACTGACCGGCGAGATCACCCGCCTCGGCAGCGATGTTGGCTACCGCGACCCGAAAATTTCCTCCTACCATCTCGGCAATATAATCGGCAACTCAGATCAGGCGCTTGAGGTGGTCAACTTTATCCAACGGATCACGCCGCCGATTTTCAACCGGATCGCCTTATGGAGCGGTCAACAGCAGCGTGAAACCAGCCTCGGCTTGCCGACAATCCTGCTCACCGGCGACACCGGTAGCGGCAAAGAGTTTGTGTTTAATAATATCTTCAACCGGCTCAATGAGTTGTATCGGGATAAGTTCGGGAGTGACCAGCAGCTGCCGTTGCAGAAGACCAATATCGCCGCCTACAGCGGTGAACTGACCTACTCGGAACTGTTCGGCCACAAACGCGGTGCTTTTACCGGCGCCTACGCCGATCGCAAAGGGATTCTTGAAGCGGCGCAGGGTGGCGTGGTGTTCCTGGATGAGATCGGCGACGCCGATCCCAAGACCCAGGTGCAGCTGCTGCGTTTTCTGGACAATGGCGGTTTTGTCCGCCTCGGCGACAACACTACCCGTTTCGCTCGCGTGCTACTGGTCGCCGCGACCAATAAGGATTTACCGGAGCTTATTCGTAAAGGTGATTTTCGTGAGGATCTCTATTTTCGTCTCTCGGAGCTGGCGATACGGATTCCCTGTCTCAATGATCGGCGTGAAGACATCCCCGACCTGGCGACGCATTTTCTCGGTCGGCTCTATCGTATTTACCGGTCGCCGAATGAGCCGGAAGAGGCGGTGCCGACAATCAGTGCTGGCGCCCGTACCCTGCTGACCCAACACCACTACAGCGGCAATATCCGTGAACTGCGCAGCATCTTGCAGCGCGCACTGTTTTTGCGCAACGGTCGCAATATTGCAGCTGCTGACATCCAGCACGCGATCGGCACCGAGATGCCGCTGGTTACTTCGGACGCTTCGATCGAACCGGTTGAAAAATTAGTACAACAGACCGCCCGACAGATCTTTGAGCGGATTATCGATGGTGACGACACTTTCTGGAGTGGGGTTTACCACCCGTTCAGCGACAACCGAATTGCGCGTGATGTAGTGGTGCAAGTGGTTGAGTTGGCCCGTAGGCAGGGGAGTACGTCAATGCCGAAGATCGCCCGTCTGCTCAAGGCGTGTGATTCAAATAGTCGTGACGCGAGCGAGCAGAAGATGTTTTATAAGTTCAAGAACTTCCTCTACAAGACCATTCGCATCAGTTGAGAATTGTAAGTATGGAGGATGTCCCGCTATCTACAAAATTCGATGGTAGACCACCTGATGACTGAGCAATAGCGATTCATTATTGAAATTAAGTGCCATAAAAGGTTATCATTACAGGGATATAGTCTATTTGCCGAGGGGAAGGGGTCGGAATATGGGCAGAGCAGTCCTGATTGCCATCACGTTGATTACTCTGATGTTGCAATCTTCAATAGTTATTGGCTCCAGTGGACAAGTCCTAAAGGTGGTCGATGGTGACACTTTTCTGATGGACGTGGCCGGTGTTCGGGGACAGCAGACGATTGAAGTCAACCTGAGATGTTCTGATGCCCCGATAATCAGCTCTCCTTTTGGTGCGGAGTCCAGACAACATCTGGAAACCCTGCTTAAGGGTGCGGAAATTCATTTCAAAATTCAGGCGTATTGCGGCTCTGAAACCTGCGTTGAAGTATTAGCTTACATCCCAGATCCGCTCAATCCTAAAACAAACTACATCAACACGCAAATGATCGCGGCCGGTATGGCACGCAATGATTCCTGCCGTGGCGTATTTAGTGAGGCCGAAGCGCAAGCCAAAGCCGAAAAAAAAGGGATCTGGTCGACTTCCAGAAAGATAGTCTTTACCGAGACGGCGAAGGCGGCAAAACCGGGAACGACGAAGTCGGCCAGTAAGCCGACAACATTATCACTGACGCCCAAAGCTGCTCCGGCACTGATCAAAGTCGACCGGGCTGAGCGGACGGTGACGCTTAAATCGAAAAGCATGTCTCTGAACAAGGCGATCAAGGCGATTGACGCTGTCTCTACGTTGCCAGTTAGTCTCTACCTTATCGAAGAGCAGTTTGTCGCCGTGTCGCTGGAGAAGGTTGCCTGGTATACGGCCTTGCAGTACCTGGTTGAGAAAACCAATCTTAAACAGGTCAACATGAACGGAAAAATTGATCTGTATGACCAGCTATTCTATTACAAGCACATTGCGCCATTTCTGAAACTTTCCGATGGCGACGGGGTTTACATCAATGCTGGGAGTGGCAAGAAAACGCCAGTTGTTGACGATGGTGTAACCCGGTACGTATTTATCAATGATTTCGATAATTCGGCGGCAGAAGCGCGCCAGCAAACGGATGATCAGTCTGGTTTTGTGCAGGTGCATCAAGGGAGCGAGCCGGCGCCTGTCAGTGATTATGGCCGGTTTGAAGTCAGTGCTGATAAAGAGCCGCTGGCCACTGTTGCAACTGCCACGCCGGAAGCGGTCAAACCGCTGCCAGCTGATCTGCCCGCACTCAAACCATACAGCGGGACGAAGAGTGTTGCCGAGCAAAAAGAAGAAGCTATCACTGTTTCTGTCGCAGCTCCGGTGAAAGAAGCTGTTGCGCCGGTCGCAACTGCTGTGGTGGAAAAAACCGACCCGCAAGAGACAATCACCAAGACGATAGCGCTTGAGCAAGAGCAAGAGAAAAAACCGGCCGCACCTGACAAACCAGCGCCTGCAGAGAAACTGCCGGCTGACAAGGCATCTGATTCCGAACAGGTATTGAACATTGCCATTAGTATGACCGAGCTGGTTGTTCTGCTGATTGTGGTGGTAGTGGTGGTTTTCGGCTCCATTTTCCTCTCCAGAAGTGCGGCGAAAAGGGCGGCCAAGGCTGAAAGAAGTATTGACCCGACTGCTCTGGGTAAAAATAACGCTGCCGTTGATACCGCTCCGGAGCCAGAAGTTGACAAGGCTTATGAACAGAAAGTTTTTGATGATATTTTCCCGGATGGTGATGATCAACCGGTAGAACCATCGAATGAAGATAGTGTGGATGAAACGATCGAAGAGGAGGTTCCTGCCGAAGTAGAAGAGGCTGAGCCAGAAGTAGAAGAGGCTGAACCGGAAGTAGAAGAGGCTGAACCGGAAGTAGAAGAGGCTGAGCCTGAAGCAGAAGAAGCTGAGCCTGAAGCAGAAGAAGCTGAGCCTGAAGTAGAAGA
>CBDUUF010000017.1:0-12744 GCA_965370375.1 uncultured Desulfuromonadaceae bacterium | reverse complement strand
TACAACAGCACTTTTTAAATTGCAAGAAAAAATTCAGAAAATGTTTCTGCCAACAATTTACTGTCAAATTCCAACAAATACGTTCTGTATAGAATGTGTAGTAACTGAGCCACGATCAAACAGAAAACGACACGATTCACGACAACAAAAACAGGTAAAACAACGGTTATACTGCCTACAAATAAACGAATAAATTAAATTGTTGACAATTATTACCGGCGTGGTTATATTTAACTCACCTACCAACCCTGTTTTCGGGGCGCTCATCCCTCCTGACGAGCGCCCTATTTTTTTGTCTTATCTTCAAACGCCGGGCGACCCTGTCTGACAACTTCAAACAGAGCGACTGCCGCGGCTACCGAAGCATTCAGCGAGCCGACCTGGCCCTGCATCGGGATCGACAATAAGCCATCACAATGCTTGCGGATATTCGGTCGCAAGCCTTTTCCTTCGCAGCCGACCACCAACGCCAGATTTCCGGACAGATCAGTGTCAAAAATTACCGTTGAATCTACTTCACCGGCCAGCCCGTAGCACCAGACGCCCTCTTTTTTCAGCTCTTCAATGGTACGGGAGAGATTAGTCACCTGGCAGAGCGGTAGCCAGGCGAGCGCTCCGGCAGCGGTTTTTTCAACCACCGAGGTGACCGGGCAGGCGCGATCCTTGGCGACGATAACACCGTGACAGCCGGCGACTTCGGCGCTACGCAGCATGGCACCGAAATTATGCGGGTCGGTAATTCCGTCAAGCAGGAGAAAAAAAGCCGGACGCGCAGATTGCCGCCAGCGCTCGAGCAATTCATTGAAACCGGTGTAGAGATACGGCTCGATGCGCAACAATGCGCCTTGATGGTTGGAATGTCCGGCCAATCTATCGAGCTCGGCTCGGGGTTTTAAGCGGATAGGAACTTTTACTTTTTCGGCGAGACGCTGCAACTCCAGCAATCGTGGGGAACGTTGTTCAGCTTGCAGCAGCAACTCCAATGGTTTGCGCTGTTCACCTTGCAACCCTTCGGAGGCCGGATTGATGCCATACAATAATTCAGACATGATCAACGCGCGCCTAAAGCGCCTTCAATCTCATCCAGAATCAGGTCAGCGGCGGCCACCGGGTCAGCAGCGGCTGAGATCGGCCGACCGATAACCAGATAGTCAGCGCCATTAGTGATTGCATCGGCCGGTGTTGTCACCCGCTTCTGATCATCCAGCGAAGCAAATGCCGGACGCACACCCGGGGTGACAATGGCAAAATCCTCACCACACGCTTGACGGATCAGACCGACCTCTTTCGGCGAAGCGACGACACCGTCAAAGCCGGCTTCTTTCGCCAAAGCGGCGAGTCGTGGCACCATCTCGGCCACCGGTCGATCGATACCGATTTTTTGTAAGGTCTCTTCGGTTGAAGAGGTTAGAATCGTTACGGCCAGCATGGTCGGTCGCTCTGTCTTGTTGTCTGCGCACCAGGCATCGACCTCTTGCACCGTCTTTTGCATCATCTCCAAGCCACCCAATGCATGCACATTAAACATCTTTGCCCCGAGACGACACGCCTCCACCCCGGCTTTGGCGACAGTGTTCGGAATGTCATGATACTTCAGGTCGAGAAAAACCTCTCCACCCTCGGCTCGAACCATCTGGATAATTTCCGGGCCACAACGGGTAAACAGCTGCTTCCCGACCTTAAACAATCCGACTTTAGAGTGAAGCTTTTTCACCCACCTTTGCGCCTCTTCAAAAGAATCAACATCAAGGGCAAAAATCAATCTTTCTCTGGCAGCCGCTCTCATTCGCCCCTCCCAACCAGCCCCTTGATCCGCTCGGATATTTTTTGTACCCGCTTGATCAAATCAGACGACTCATCAGCCGGCAAACTCTCTTTGGCCGCGAGGCATTCCATGTAAATTAATTCGCTGAGTGAATCGGCCAGGAGGCGTTTCTTGTCGCCTTCTTCCAGACCGTCCAGATTGCCCATAATCCGGCCGCCATCGACTGAACCATCATCCTGCACGCTGACATCCCGAAACACATATGAGTACGGTTGCGGTAAATCACGCAAGAAGCTCTGCACTTCATCGATAAAAGCTGAATTGACCACCGAAATTTGTCTGGATAGCGCGACCAGGGCACCGTTAAAGATTGCCACTATATCGCCGAGCTCACCTTTTGCTTCAGCCACCATCGGATCTTCAAGGTCAACCACCTTCTTGCGCAACAATTGGTAAAGGGTGCGCAGAGCTTCGAACTCGCCGAGTCCTGACCGACGCAAGATCTCCTTTACATTGACCAGACCTTCTCGAATCAGATCAACCAGCACAGCCTCATTCTCATCCAGTTTCTGCCCACGCTGGTCACTCAGCACCGGTACCGAATCGAGAGAGCGGATATCACGCATATACAGGGCCCGCTCATCAACACGGCGCAGCCCTTCCATAATCAGGTTCTGGGTATTCATCGACAGGCGTACGACCTTATCCTGATCAATCTTGCTCGGCAGAAAGCAAAAACTCCCTTCCTGGAAAGAGAATAGATTAAAAACGATCGACTCTACCTGCTGCCGCGAGGCGAGCCAGAGATCTTTGGTCGTAATCACGGCTTTATTGACCAGCACTTTGCCGACCGACAGATTGGTGCCACCAACTTCGTGAATTTTCTTCAGGGTCGTCTGGTTAATTTTACCCAGGTCGTACAAAACTTCAGGCAGATTTTCGTTGACGAATGAGCTCTGAGCATAAACAACTTCACCATCTTCGAAAAACAGCTCCTTGTTGCCACTTTTCAGGGTAAACAGGATACTGCCGTTCTTGCGAAACATATTGTAAAAGGAGAGCAGGTCAGTAACTGTGAGATCACCAAGTTTACCGGCCACTGACGGCACAGTCGTTTCGCTGCTGCCGACCAGAATATGCACGGGAGAATACGAAATAAGCCCCATCGGTTTTTTGCCGACCGCCGCCATCACCGGTGAGGGGAGTGTAATACGCCCGTTACTGTCAATAATCTGTTCACTCATAACTGTTCAATAACCCTTCTTACATGTTGCAAAAATCGTCTCAGAAATTAACCTGCAAGGCTTTTTGTACTCGCGCGGCAACCGTCTTAACCGTCTCTGCAATCGGCACCATCTCCCGTTCGCCGCTACGGCGCTCCTGCAGCTCAAACATTCCCTCATTCAGGCTCCGCGCACCGACTGTCACCCGCAGGGGGATGCCGATCAGATCAGCATCCTTGAATTTTGCCCCGGGACGTTCATCCCGATCATCCAGCAAAACCTCAACCCCTTCGGATTGCAACTGCTCGTAAAGCTCAGTCCCGGCTTTTACCACCGCCTCATCCTTCATGTTCAACATGGAGATAATGACATGGAACGGGGCAATGGCCATCGGAAAGATAATACCATTCTCATCATGATTTTGTTCGATCGCTGCCGCCGCGGTCCGGCCGACACCAATACCGTAACAACCCATGATGATATCATTTATCTTACCATCGGCATCGAGGAAAGTCGCCTTCATCGCCTCGGAATATTTGGTCCCGAGCTTGAAAATATGCCCGACCTCGATTCCACGGGTATTCCTATAACTGCCGCCGCACTCCGGGCAGCCATCACCGGCCTCAGCATTGCGCAGGTCGGCAAACTGCTTGGCCATAAAATCACGCTCAAGGTTGACTCCCACGAGGTGAATATCCTTTTCGTTGCCGCCAACAGCCATATTACGGATGTACTGTACTGCATTGTCGGCGTAGATCGGTATCTTGAGACCGACCGGGCCGGAGAAACCGAGCGGGCCGCCGGTAGCATCGACAATCTGCGCTGGAGTGGCCAGTTCGACAACCGATGCACCAAGTAAATTTTTAAGTTTCGCTTCATTCAGTTCATGGTCACCACGGATCAGCACGGCAACCAGCTCGTCGTCGACCGCTACCAGCATGGTCTTGATGATCTGACTCGGCTCAAGCTTGAGCATCGCCGCGACATCAACCACGGTATGCGCACCCACGGTCACCACGCGCTCAACAGCCTTTATCGGAGCATCAGATGACTCACCTTCGTCAACGACAATCGCTTTTTCGACATTGGCCGCGTAATCACACCGATCACAGGTGATGACCATATCTTCGCCGGTATCGGCCAGAACCATGAATTCATGACTGAACGAACCACCGATCGCACCGGAATCAGCATCGACCATGCGATATTCCAGACCACAGGTCTCAAAGATCTTGCAGTAGGCGTCGCGCATCTTCTGGTAACTGTCATTGGCGCCCGCATCGGTCGTATCGAACGAGTAGGCGTCTTTCATAATAAATTCACGACCACGCATCAGCCCGAAACGGGGCCGGACCTCATCGCGAAACTTGGTCTGAATCTGATAGAGGTTCACCGGCAGTTGGCGGTACGACTTGACATGACTCCGGACAATATCGGTAATCACCTCTTCATGGGTCGGCCCCATGCAGAAATCACGTTGATGACGATCCTTGAAGCGCAACAACTCTTTGCCATAAATCCCCCAGCGACCTGACTCTTCCCAGAGTTCGGCAGGTTGAACCGCCGACATCAACACCTCGATTGCGCCAGCCTCGTTCATACAATCACGTACAATGTTTTCAACCTTGCGGATGACCCGCAGACCCATCGGTAGATAATTATAGATTCCGGCAGCCAGTTTGTTCATCATCCCGGCCCGCAACATCAGCTTATGGCTGACAACTTCGGCGTCGGCAGGCGACTCCTTGAGCGTCGGCAGGAAATAGTTCGAATAACGCATCGATAACCTCATTGCTAAAAATAACGTAAGCAGATACTCTGCACAGCATCGCGTGGCTAGAGAAAGTAGCGTATTTACGGGGAGATTGCAAGGTCTCTCGCAGCTTTGAAAGCGAGTCTGTAAAATCACCCGGATGGCCCGTGACTTACCGCTCTGGACGCCGATTATCAACCGCTTACACACACCGTTGGAAACGCATGGCTCGACCATGTAAACTTCCGGAAAAACTGAAGGTTGTCTTCACCACCTTCCGGCCGATGCAAAGGAACCGTACCAGTCGATGTCCGACCTGATCAAAACCGCTGACGTTGCCGTTGCCGCGCCACTCAATATAAGTCTGACCTACGCGATTCCGGACGAACTTGCCGCAACTGCCCGGGTCGGCGTGCGCGTCCGGGTGCCGCTCGGACGACGTTCTGCCACCGGCTATATTCTCTCGCTCGGCAGCAGCAGCCCGGACGGCCTGAAACCGATCCGCGAAGTGCTCGACCAACAACCGCTATTTACAGAAGAGTGGGGCACTGATCTGCGTCGAGCCGCCGCGTACTACCGTTTCCCGATCGGTGAGGCGGTACGCACCGCCCTGCCGTCCGGGCTGTCCGGCAGCGACAACGATATCGGCGTATTGCAAGAGAAGGTCTACCAGACGACTGACCTGCAGGACGCGCCACGGGGCAAAAAGCAGCAGGAGATCCTCAGCTGGATCAAAGAGAAAAGCCCGGTCACAATGACTGAGCTACGCGAACAGTTTGCGACGCCGCACCCAGTTTTGAACCGGCTGGTAGAGACCGGCTTTCTCCTTTGCACCGAACAGGAACGGCTCCGTGATCCTTTTCGCGACACACCACCGCCGCCGGATAAAATTGTCACCCCCGGTGAAGAGCAGGCCGCCGCACTGCAACGCTTGCATCAGGAGCTTGAAGCAGACCGCTTCGCCTGCGCTCTGCTGCATGGCGTCACCGGCAGCGGCAAGACCGAAATTTACCTGCGCCTGATTGAAGCCGCATTGGCCAAAGATAAGCAGGCGTTAGTGCTGGTGCCGGAAATTGCGCTAACACCACAACTGGTCGGCCGATTCCGGGCCCGGTTCAACGAACAAAATGTTGCCATCGCCGTGTTGCACTCCGGCCTCTCCGCCGGTGAACGCTACGACGCCTGGCGCAGCATCATGCGCAATGAAGTACAGATAGTCATCGGTGCCCGGTCTGCCGTCTTCGCGCCGCTAACCAACCTCGGGGTTATCGTCATCGATGAAGAGCACGAATCCAGCTATAAGCAGGGTGAAGGCTTCCGCTATCATGCCCGGGACCTGGCCCTGTTGCGCGGCCAATCAGCAGCGGCACTGGTTCTGCTCGGCAGCGCCACCCCATCGCCAACGGTTTACAAACGGGCACAGGATGGCGACTACATGTATCTGCATCTCGCCGGCCGGGTCACCAGGCGACCGTTGCCGAGCGTCGAGCTGATCGACCTGCGTGAAGCGGAGGTCGAAGCGCACTTCGCCAGCGAGTTGCTTACGGCGATCGGTGAGAACCTGCAAGCGGGCGACCAGAGCCTGTTGCTGCTCAACCGGCGCGGCTTCTCCCCTTACCTGATCTGTGCCGGCTGCGGCGACAGCCCGCGCTGTCCAAACTGTGCGATCACCCTGACCTTTTACCAGAGCCAGCGACAATTGCGCTGCAACTATTGCGACTACTCCGAGCGTCCGACCGAACTCTGCCCGAAATGCAACGGCCCGGACCTGCTGCCGGAAGGGGTCGGCACCGAGCAGCTCGAAACCGAGCTGGCCGCCCGCTTTCCCGACGCCCGGATCGCCCGCATGGACCGCGACACCATGACCCGTAAAGGGAGCCATCAACGGCTGGTCCAACAGGTTCTGGCGCAAGAGGTTGATATCCTGGTCGGCACTCAGATGGTCGCCAAGGGGCACGACTTTCCCGGCGTCACCCTGGTCGGAGTACTCGATGCCGATAACTCCCTGAACTTTCCGGATTTCCGCAGCGCCGAGCGCACCTTCAGCCTGCTCTCGCAAGTAGCTGGCCGCGCCGGACGGGGCGAGAAGCCAGGACGGGTTATGGTGCAGACCTACTCACCCGATCACTACGCCCTGCAAGCGGCAGCAAGCCATGACTATGCTGGCTTTTATGCTGAAGAGATGCCGTTTCGCGAAGCGCTCGGCTACCCGCCTTTCGGCTACCTGATCAATCTGGTGCTGTCCGGCAATGATGCCGACAAGGTAGCCCGGAGTGCAAACGAAGTAGCCGCTACCCTGAACCGGGTGGCACAGGACGCCGAAGTCCTAGGTCCGGCGCCCTGCCCGCTGGCCCGACTACGCGGCAAAACCCGCTTCCAGATTCTGCTCAAGGCCGAGAAACGATTGCCGCTGCACCGGATGTTGCAACACGTCACTGGCAAGGCATCACCGGTTCCGTCCGGAGTCCGGATGAACATTGATATCGACCCGATCGATATGCTTTAGGAGTCTAACAGGAGACTATTTATCTTTTCTCCGCAACTAGTTATTATATGCGCCAGCTATTTACTATATTCGCTCTAAAAGGATTTATTACCCTGTGAAACAGCTACAGCACCACGCAATATTTATTGTCAGTATATTGGCCGTTCTTCTGCTCAGCGCCTGCCAACCGAAACCACCGGTGGTTGCCCCGGACACCCTGCCACCGGTCGCGCAACTGCAGGCGGTCGACTGGCAACAGCTCAGCGGCTGGCCCGGTACCGATGTCAGTCGCTCCTTTGCAGCATTTTTACAAAGTTGCCGGGTCTTGCAGTACAAAAAAGGCTGGGCTGCTGTCTGCGAAGAAGCCGAGCTGCTTACCGGCGAAGCGGACGACACCCTGGTGAACTTTTTTGAACAACGCTTTGTTCCACACCGGGTCAACAACAAAGATGGATCAGATACCGGCACCATCACCGGTTATTATGTGCCCGAATTGAACGGCAGCAGAATCCGGACCCAACGTTTCAATCAGCCGATATATAGCGTACCGGATGATCTGTTGACCATCGATCTGCGCAGTGTTTACCCGGAACTCGAAGGCTACAGACTACGCGGCCGGCTTGAGGGTAATCGCGTGGTCCCATATTACACCCGCTTTGAACTCGACCAGAACACCGAAACTTTAAAGGGGAACGAGTTGCTCTGGGTTGAAGATCCGGTCGAGTTGTTTTTCTTACATATCCAAGGTTCCGGGAGTATCCGTTTTGACAATGGTGAAAATGTCATGATCAATTATGGCAACCAGAATGGGCACCCCTACCGCTCCATCGGCAAACTGTTGATCGAACGGGGCGAAATGACCCGCAACCAGATGTCGATGCAGAACATCCGGGCTTGGGCCAGGCAAAATCCAGATCAGGTTGCCCAACTGCTCGGTGAAAACCCGAGTTACATCTTTTTCCGTGAGCTTCCCGATGATATGACGACTCCGCCCGGCTCCCTCGGTGTCCCACTGACGCCGGAAGTGAGTATCGCCGTCGACCCGAGAACCATTCCGCTCGGCGCTCCGGTCTTTCTCTCGACAACCTGGCCGTACAATCCGAAGCCGCTCAACCGCCTGATGGTTGCACAGGATACCGGCGGCGCCATCAAGGGCGCGGTCCGCGCCGATTTTTTCTGGGGGATGGGTCATGAAGCCGGCGCTCTGGCCGGGCGGATGAAGCAGGATGGCAGAATGTGGGTCTTGCTGCCACGTCCGGCGGTCACGGTAGAAAAACCTGCAGATGAACTGGCTGAGGACGACAGTCTGCAAACCGAAGGCAGTTAATCGACTAAAAGAGGTCAGAATTCAATTCTGCCCTCTTTTTTTTGCAAAAAGGTTGTACACTTACACCGGGATAGGTTAGAGTGCCCGGCTTCGCACGCTACGACCGTTGTTCTGTCGACAACAACCTGGCATCTGAAAACATTCCGCCCTGCATCTGTCACCACCACCGGGCACATCCAAATACAGGCTTTGCTATGACTGAAGAACTGATTACGACCTTCGCCGAGATGGCCCTGGCCCCGGCCCTGCACAAAATTATCGCAGATGTCGGCTATGACACCCCGTCGCCGATTCAGGCGCAAAGCATCCCGCCGTTGCTCGAAGGCCGGGATCTGCTCGGCCAGGCGCAGACCGGTACCGGTAAAACTGCAGCCTTTGCTCTGCCGCTGCTCAGTCGCCTCGACCCTAAACTGAAAAAACCGCAAATTCTGGTGCTGACGCCGACCCGTGAGCTTGCCTTGCAGGTAGCCGAGGCGATGCAGACCTACGCCCGCCACCTGCCCGGCTTTCAGGTTTTACCGGTCTACGGTGGGCAGAATATGGTCCAACAACTACGCATGCTTTCGCGCGGCGTACAAGTTGTAGTCGGCACCCCCGGCCGAGTGCAGGATCATCTGAACCGCGGTACTCTGAAACTCGACCGGATCTCAGCGGTAGTCCTCGATGAGGCCGATGAAATGTTACGGATGGGCTTCGTCGATGCTGTTGAAGAAATCCTCTCACATGCACCGGAAGAGCGGCAGACGGCGCTGTTTTCAGCGACCATGCCGAAAGAGGTCCTGCGCGTTGCCCGGCGGCATCTGAAGAATCCGCTCGAGATCAGGATCAAGACCAAGACCTCGACGGTCGAGACCATCACGCAATATTACTGGCAGGTCAAAGGGATGCATAAGCTCGATGCCCTGACCCGGATCCTTGAAGCAGAAGAGATCGAGGCGATGATCGTCTTTGTCCGGACCAAGACGGCAACGGTTGAACTGTCTGAAAAACTCGAAGCACGTGGTTTCTCCAGTGCGCCGCTTAACGGCGACATGACCCAGGTAATGCGCGAGAAAGCGATCGGTCGCCTCAAGTCCGGATCGCTCGACATCGTCGTCGCCACTGATGTTGCTGCTCGCGGCCTCGATGTGCCGCGCATCAGCCATGTCGTCAATTACGACATCCCTTACGACACCGAAGCTTATGTCCACCGTATCGGCCGCACCGGTCGGGCCGGCAAGATGGGCAAGGCAATCCTGTTTGTCGCACCGCGTGAACGGCGGATGCTCAACGCCATCGAGCAGGCAACTCGCCAGCGAATCAAAGCGATGAGTCTGCCGAGCCGCAAGGATATAACCGACCGCCGTATCGGCCTGTTCAAGGAACAGATCGCCGAAGCGATGGAATCAGAGGAATTGGAATTTTTTGAAGAATTGATCGACAGCTACCAGAGTGAATATGATGTCGGCCATCGCCGAATCGCCGCAACTCTGGCCTATCTGGTGCAAAAGGGTCGCCCGCTGCAACCGGAAGAGAGCCCGGCTGACTTCACCATGGAGCGTGGTTCCAGACCGGAACGAGAGTCGCGCGGCAAACGCAAAGGTAGTGACGATTCACTCCAGAGTTACCGGATCGAAGTCGGGCGCACCCACGGGATCGAACCGCGGCATATCGTCGGTGCGATCAGCAACGAAGCAAACCTGAGCAGCCGCGACATCGGCCAGATAAAAATCCATGATGACCACTGCATGGTCGATCTGCCGAAAGCAATGCCGACAGCAATGTTCAAGCACCTGCAGTCGGTCTGGGTCTGCGGGCAGCAATTGAAGCTCAGCGTCGCCACCGGCGAAAAAATGGAGCGGGGCAGTATTGCCCGTGACAGCAAACCACAAAAACGCAGACCTTACGGTAAAGGGACCGATAGTAAACGGTTCAAACCGAGCGGCAAGAAACCGTTAGGCGCTCGGCGTGGCCCGAAAAAGGACAAGTAGTTTTCAGCCGCGGATTCCGGGCAAACTCAAGCAATGACGCAGTCCATCCCTGCCCCAAAACTACAAATATGTTTTTCACAAAGGCCATCTTCTCAAGATGGCCTTTGTCTTGCGAAACCATAGCCCTATTCTATAAAAACCAAACATAACTGGTATAATGTAAATTCAGATTAAACCGCACCCTTAAAACCATACAGATTGGATCGTGTCGATGCGGACAGAACGTCTACTTAAAGTATGCGCTTTTGTTTTTATGCTGATCAGTGTTGTCACTATATCCGCCTCAATTTACTTTTACCTGCACAGCGCCGAGAATGCCAAATTAGCCAACTGGAGTTATGCCGCTCTGGTCGGAGCAGAACGCTATGCCGTATTGCCCGGCCTGATCGCAGCGATTGTGTCAGGTCTCTTCGTACTGCGCCTCCTTGTCATGCGTTTAAACGTGGCCAAACAATCACTACAGCAACGCAACCGACAACTCGAAATACTGACTCAATCGAATCAACACATTAATGAACATCTGGAAGTGCCTGCCGTTATGCGTGCCTTGGTCGATTCAGCCCTGAAGTTGACCGATGCGTCCGACGGTGCCGCCGGACTATTTAAAGACGGACAGATGGTCTTTACCGAATACTATAAAGATGGCGAGTGGCTACCGATTGATTTATCCTTTCCGCCCGGTTACGGAGTGCCGGGGTGGGTTATCGAGAACAAGCGTCCCTATCTCGCGAATGACACCAGCAACGACCTGCAAGTTATTCAGGAAATCCGTGAACAGCTCGGTATTTACAACCTGATCGACACTCCGAAACTAAATGCGCACGGCGAACTACTCTGCTGTTTCGAAATTCATAAAACCAAGGACCGCCGGCCATTTAAAGAACAAGATATTGTCTTACTCACGGGTCTGTCCGCCAGCGCATCCGTCGCCATCGAAAATGCCCGTTTCATTGCAGAACAAAAAAAATCCGCATCACTACTGCGCGAAAGTGAGGGTAAATTTCGTTCTCTGTTTGAAAACTCACCCACCTCGCTCTGGGAAGAGGACTTTTCAGCCGTTAAGCTGTTCCTCGATGAGATCCGCAAACAGGGGGTCTCTGATCTGAGTGAATTTTTCAAGTCAAATACAGAGGCAGCGACTCGCTGTGCACACATGGTAAAGGTAGTTGATGTAAACCAGAAAACAGTCAACCTGTTTTCGGCCCGCACCAAAGCTGACCTTCTATCGAACCTTAACCTGATCTTCACCGACAAATCACTTGAACCGTTTATTTATGGAATAATCACCCTGGCCAGTGGGCAGACCTTTTACAAAACAACAGGTATCAACAAAACATTGAATGGCGAAGAACTCGAAGTCAACATCCACGCCTCGATCATCCCTGGCTATGAAGATACGTGGGAGAAAATCATTGTCTCGATGGCTGATATCACTAGAGAACGGGAAGTTGATCGATTGAAAAATGAATTTATTTCTACCGCCGCACATGAACTCAGAACGCCACTGACTGTGATCATGGGTTATTCCGACCTGATGCTCGAACATCTTGAAAAATATGAATTCTCAATCGAACAAAAAAAAGAATTTCTATACAACATTAACAATAAGGTTGCCACGCTTGAACGGATTGTTGAAGACCTGCTCGATGTCAACAAGATCGAGAGTGGTCGCCCGCTGCTCCTGGACAAAGCCCCGACCAACCTGGCCAAACTGCTTAAAGAACTGATCCGTAATCACCAACGAGAGACAAAACGTCACCGGATTACCACCGACTTTGACGAAATCAGTCTACTGATGATGCTTGATGCCGGACGGATCATTCAGGTACTGAACAACCTGATCAACAACGCCATAAAATACTCCCCGGATGGCGGCGATATAGAAATCAGGGTCACACAGGAGAACGATCAGCTGGAAATTTCAGTTGCAGATCAGGGACTCGGCATGACCGAGGAGCAGTTAGACCGGGTGTTCGATAAATTCTATCGGGTCGACACATCTAACACCGCTATTGCCGGACTCGGTCTCGGTATGAGTATCGCAAAAAACATTATTGAAGCTCATGGCGGACAGATCGGAATTGAAAGCACCCCGAGCCAAGGGACAACCGTTCGCTTCAACTTGCCGATACAAGCAGAATGTGACAATTATTTCTCTCAGGAAATCTCTGGCAGCAGCCAGGTTCACTGACGCTCAACATTAGAGCTTCAAATCTCAGCT
>CBDUUF010000016.1:0-12746 GCA_965370375.1 uncultured Desulfuromonadaceae bacterium | reverse complement strand
AGGTCTCCTTGTCCAGCTTTGACAGGCTTTCGGTTGTGGCTTTGCCAAACAGAATCTGTGAAGCTTCCACAGCCTTGTCGTATTCGCCTTCGCCATGGACCATGCAGGTGACCTCTTTTGCCAAACGTTTCTGCAACGGTCGCAGGTGCGGTGCAGTTGCCTGCTCTGCAACCAGCGCTGCAACCTCAGCCCTGTTTAAGAGTGTGAAAATTTTAATGTACTTCTCGGCATCAGCATCAGAGATATTGAGCCAGAACTGGTAGAACTTGTACGGTGAGGTCAGCTTCGGATCGAGCCAGACGTTGCCACTTTCTGTTTTTCCGAATTTACCGCCGTCCGCTTTGGTAATGAGGGGACAGGTCAGGGCAAAGGCGTCACCTCTCTCCTTGCGGCGAATAAGTTCTGTCCCTGTCGTGATGTTCCCCCATTGGTCAGACCCACCCATTTGCAGTTTGCAGTTCTTCTCACGATACAGGTGCAAGAAATCGGTGCCCTGAACCAACTGATACGTAAATTCAGTGAAGGACAATCCCATCTTGGACTCTTCACTGAGCCGCTTTTTAACGCTGTCCTTGGCCATCATGTAATTGACCGTAATATGCTTGCCGATGTCGCGGATAAAATCCAAAAAACTGAAATCTTTCATCCAGTCGTAATTGTTCACCAGCTCGGCAGCATTGGCGGCATCCGATTCAAAATCGAGAAACTTTGCCAACTGTTTCTTTAAACATGCCTCGTTATGACGGAGTGTCTGTTCGTTGAGGAAATTTCGCTCATCCGACTTCCCAGACGGATCGCCGATCATCCCGGTCGCTCCACCGACAAGGGCAATCGGCTTATGGCCGGCAATCTGGAAATGTTTGAGCATCATCACGCTGACCAGGTGACCGATATGCAATGAATCAGCAGTCGGATCGATCCCAACATAAGCCGATGTCATCTCTTTTTGAAGCTGCCCTTCTGTCCCCGGCGTGATGTCGTGGATCATGCCGCGCCAGGTCAATTCTTCAACAAAATTCATTTCCAATACCTACAATTCATAGTGTATGACCGTGTGCTGAACTTTGGTGCGTCTGCCGCCAAGCAGGCGCCTCAGATGTCAACGATCTCCATAACCCGGTCTATCTGCAAGGCCCGACCGGTATCTTCATCTATCTCAATAATTACGGCATTAATTGCCGGATCTTTTTTGGAGATTTCAAACCGGGTTGGCCGCTGACTAAGAAATTTTGCAACTACCTGCTCGCGGCGCATGCCGATCACTCCATCCCGACTGCCGGTCATACCGACATCAGAGATATAAGCAGTCCCCTGCGGCAGGACACGTTCATCGGCGGTTTGCACATGGGTATGGGTCCCGACCACTGCCGAGACGCGACCCTCGAGATGCCAGCCGAGAGCAGCCTTCTCGCTGGTCGCTTCAGCATGGAAATCGACCAGTATAATCGGCGTGATTTTGAGCATTTGCTCGATGAGACGATCCGCCGCCTGAAAAGGACAATCAAGGTTCTTCATAAAAACCCGCCCTTCCAGATTAATAACACCGACAGCTATGCCACCGGCAGTCCGGTAGATACCGGCACCGCTGCCGGGCGCATCTCCGGGATAGTTATCAGGACGCAAAAGCCGATCCTCGCTATCGAGTAACTCCAGAATATCCTTCTTGTCCCAGATATGATTTCCGGTGGTCATAACATCGATACCGAGGCTGAACAACTCATCGGCAACATCGACAGTCAGGCCAAAGCCAGCAGCAGCATTTTCACCGTTGGCAATAACCAGATCAATACAATGCGTATCGATCAGCCTGCCAAGACGTTCACGCAACGCCAGCCGGCCTGGCCGGCCAACAATGTCTCCAATAAAAAGGATTCGCACAGTTAATTAATTCTCCACAACTTGCATACAGCTACTTCGCATAATCGACCGCCCTGGTCTCACGAATAACATTGACCTTGATCTGGCCGGGATAAGTCATCTCATCCTCAATTTTGCGGGCGATATCTTTAGCCAGGACATGCGACTGCGCATCGGAAACCTTATCACTGGCGACCAGCACACGAATTTCACGTCCAGCCTGAATAGCAAAGCAGCTGGTACATCCAGGAAACGACGTGCCAATTTTTTCAAGATCACCCAATCGTTTAACATAGGTTTCAAGCATCTCGCGCCGCGCGCCGGGACGAGCCCCGGACAATGCATCAGCTGCCTGCACAAGAACCGCGAGAACCGTTTCCGGCTTTTCATCTTCATGATGCGCACCAATCGCATGAATAATCTTGGGCGACTCACCATATTTACGGGCCAGGTCAGCACCGATAACAGCATGCGATCCTTCAATTTCGTGATCGACCGCCTTACCTATGTCGTGCAACAGCCCGGCACGCTTGGCTTCCTTGATGTTAATACCGAGCTCAGCCGCCATGATGCCACAAAGGAATGCAACCTCCAATGAATGCTGCAACACATTCTGACCGTAAGAGGTACGATAACGTAGCCGCCCAATCAGTTTCACTATTTCAGGATGAATGCCATGCACACCGACATCGAACGTTGCCTGTTCACCAGCCTCGCGGATTGTCTCATCGACCTCCTCTTCGGCCTTCTTAACGACCTCTTCAATCCGGGAAGGATGGATACGACCATCGGCGATCAACTTTTCAAGGGAGATTCGCGCCACTTCGCGACGAACCGGATTAAAACCGGAAATAATAACCGCCTCTGGCGTATCATCAATAATTAGATCTATTCCGGTTGCCGCCTCAATCGCCCTGATGTTTCGCCCTTCACGGCCAATAATGCGGCCTTTCATTTCATCCGCCGGCAGCGGTACAACGCTGACCGTTTTTTCGGCAACATAATCACCAGCATAGCGTTGAATTGTCAGCGCCAGATTATTTCTGGCCTTTTTATCCGCTGACTCCTTCGCTTCATCCTCGATCTGCTTGCTCATTTTGGCTGCATCATGCCGGGCTTCACTCTCCAGTGACGCGATCAAGGTTTTCATCGCCTCATCAGAGCTCATTCCGGAAATCTGCTCCAACTGTGTACGTTGGTCCTGAATCAGGCCTTCAATTTCCTGTTCACGCTCTTTTACAAGTTGCTCTTGCGAAGATTGAAATTGCTCCCTCTTCTGCAGATCTTCTTCGCGACTGTCGATTTGCTCGACTTTCCGGTCGATATTTTCTTCCTTCTGTTGCAGACGCCGTTCTTGATTCTGAGCTTCCTTACGTAACTCACGCAGTTCAGCTTCCCACTCTGTCTTGGCCTGCAGAACTGTATCTTTGGCCTGAATAACAGATTCTTTGCGAATCGAATCAGCTTCTTTGCTGGCCACTTCAACAATCTGATTGGCAGTCCTCTCAGCATTGGCCAGCTTGCTTCCACCGAGCTTGCCCCGCACCAATGCACCAATGATTGCACCGACTACAGCAGCGGCGACAGCGACAATAATAACTATTTCTATATTCACGGTCAGGTCCTCCCTCCGTTTTCCAAGTGTTACTGTTTATGTGTAAACCCGATTATTTCGCATTCTGTCACGAGATAATCGAGACGAATATCGTGTTCCTCTTCAGGCAGACGCTCAACAACCTGAAACGAAAATGCCAAACCGACAAATGTTGCATTAATACATGCTGTCAGGATGCGGTCGTAAAAGCCGAGGCCGTAACCAATCCGGTGCCCCTGACGGTCAAACCCTACCCCTGGAACAATGATCAAGTCCAGGCGCTCCGGGTCTATAATGGTTTGTCCCTGTGGTTCTGGCACACCGAAATGACTCGGTTGTAAATCTCCGGTGCCAGTCACCGCGACAAAAACAATCTGACCGTCTTCGACTCTGGGATAACTGATTTGCTTCCCGTCGGCCAAGGCTGCGGTTAACAGACGATCAGTATGTACCTCATTTTGAACCGATGCATAGAGAGCAATGGAATCAGCTCGAACATAAGCTTCAGAAGCAAGCACGCAATCCTGCACGGCATCGCTCTGTCGGTCACAACTGAATTTATCAAGTTGCTGTCTCTGATTTAACAAACGTTGTCGAATGACTTTTTTCGACATTGGCAGAGACTCCTTGTTCAGGACCCTCTGTAGGGGGAGTAGATATGAGTGGTATTTTTCAAGCTCCGTCGATCATTATCCACATACTTAAGATCAAGAGGTTATCCGACTTTGCGACAGGATTAAAATGTTGGCCGCTTACCCCTTGGAATATGATCTGACATTTATCTAAAACCTGATTTAACAGGCCGGAACTTAGTATCTAATAACGGTTAACAAAAACCGAACTCACCTTGCGGCAGACAAACAGACTGCCTATCTATCTCAATTCCCCATACAGAGAAGGTTTTTAATCTATGTTGACGGCAGAGCTTCTTCAACCCTGGACAAGAGCCGTTCGAGCCGACCCTGCACGTCTCCCGCGTTGTCGCCAGCACCATTCATCACTTGAAAATACTCACCGGCAACATTCATCATCGCCAAGACAACAACGCCAACAGTATCGGCGCCGCGTCCGGACGCAACAACTTCATCGATCCTGGCATTGACGAAATCGGCAATCCGCTCGATCTCTTCAGGGTCTGCGTCGGTCTTGAACGCGTATTCCTGGCCTAATATGGTAACCCGGGCAACGTTTTTCAACGTTTATCCTATCCGAGATGATCGAGCTTGGACAAAATAGTGTCCAACTCTCGCCGACAGCGCTTACGCTCAGTTTGAAGATTATTCTTTGCCCGTTTCAACCGTCCGTTTTCAGTAAGTAGTTGAGCCTGAAAACCGAGCAGTTCATCGATGCGATTTTCAAGGCGCGAAACGATGTCATTAGCCACAGAGATAACCTTCCTTATTTATTGCAGAAGTGTAGATAAACTATAATTTTAAGTCAAGCGACTTCGTCTTTGCCAAACAGAGCTTCAACATATTCTCCCGCAGAAAAAGGCCGCAGGTCGTGTACTCCCTCACCAACCCCGACAAACCTGACCGGAATATTTAATTCGGAACAGATTGCGACAACAATTCCACCTTTTGCCGTGCCGTCGAGTTTCGTCAAAACGATACCGTCAATCTGAACCGCTTCCTTAAACATTTTCGCCTGGACCAAGGCATTCTGTCCGGTTGTTGCATCGACGACCAACAGGGTCTGGTGTGGCGCCCCGGGAATCTCCCGGTCAAGCACACGTCGAACCTTTTTTAACTCTTCCATCAGGTTGGTCTTGGTATGTAAACGGCCAGCCGTGTCAACAATCAATACTTCCGACTTGCGGGCAACGGCCGCCTTGGCCGCGTCAAAAATAACCGCCGCCGGGTCGCCACCTTCGCTATGCTTGACAATATCAGCACCAGCCCGCTCCGCCCAGACAGCAAGCTGCTCTGCCGCCGCCGCACGAAAAGTGTCGCCGGCGGCCAGCAAGACACTTTTCCCGGCAGCACAATACTGATTGGCAAGTTTACCAATCGTGGTTGTTTTGCCGACACCATTGACACCGACGACCAGCACTACTTGTAGGCTGACCTTATCTGCTACAGAGGTTACAACCGCTGAATTGAGCCGTTGGGAAATCTCCTTTTTCAGAGCTCCGTATACCTCTTCAGCCGATGCCGCCTTGCCGGAGAAAGTCTGTTCCAGAGAATTAATCAACGACATCGTCGTCGCCATCCCAAAATCAGACGTAATAAGAACCTCTTCTAACTCCTCGAGCAACTCCGGGCTGAACACCTTCTGCTCCCCGAACAATGCTTCCAGCCGACCAACCAGCGAAGCACGGGTCCTTTGTAATCCCGAACGAACGGTTTTCACCAAACCCGCATCAACAACTTTGGGCGGCAACGCTTCAGCAACATCTACACTGGCAACATCAGGGTTTTCTCCTGCGGCCTCTGGTTCAGCACCGCCCGTGATATCTGTCGCTGCCTTACTCCTGCGCCAACTGCGCCGCAGCAGAAATAAGACCGGCAGAAGAGCCGTTAGCGTGACCAACAGATATAAGGCCAACATTGCACCGAGCGGCTGTGAAGGCTCAGGAACACCTAATTGACCAAGTATTTTTTGTAAAATTTCGAGCAAAGAGTTGAGAGATTCAAGCATTTAGTTAAGCCTTCAAAGTCGGAACATGTGCGGCATGCGAATGTAAAAGAGCTAAATCAAGTGATTTCCTTACGCAAAATTGCGATAGTTTTTCGCGACTCAAATAAGGCCCGCCCGAGCGATTCACCCCGCTCAAAGGTTAGCACCAGGTAGTAGTCCTGGGTTACGGGAAGAATCAGCGTCTGACTCCGCTCTGTTGTAACGATGATTTCCTCCAAAGTGTCGCTTTCGAGGTCACGCATCGCCTGGCGCATCTTGGTCAGGATAATGCCCTTATGCGCGCCGATTACCTTGAGCTCGTATTCCCCGATCTTTGACACATGGTCAACCGCTTCTCCCTCCCAGTCAGAGAGAATCGCGCCTAGTGCCCCCGGCACTCTTTCGATAAGGTTTTCCAATGTTTGTTTAAATGACATAAGGACTAAAACTCGTTTATGCGCACGGATACAGTTTTCGACACACCCGGCTCTTCCATGGTAACGCCATATAGGGTATCAACAATTTCCATGGTGCGTTTACTGTGGGTTATAAGTATAAACTGCGACGTTTTTGACATCTCACGGACGATCTCGTTGAACCGACCAATGTTTGCATCGTCCAGCGGTGCATCAACTTCATCAAGCAGACAAAAAGGTGACGGCTTAACCATGAAAATCGAGAAGATCAAAGCTACCGCAGTCAACGCTTTCTCACCACCAGAAAGAAGCGTGACGTTCTTTAATTTTTTCCCGGGAGGTTGAGCATCTATTTCAATCCCGGTTTCGAGTAGATCGTCTTCATCCGTCAAGCGCAACGTAGCTTTGCCGCCACGAAATAATCGCGGAAAGTTTTGTTGAAACTTGATATTGACCTGATCGAAGGTTTCCCGGAAACGCCGGCGGGTGGTCCGGTTAATTTTACTGATAGCCGCCTGTAGCCCAGCCAAAGATTCCTGTAGGTCTTCACGCTGCGTCGAAAGGAAGGTGTACCGCTCTTCAAGATCTTGAAACTCATCAATGGCGGTAAGATTCACTTCGCCCATCGACTCAATCTGCCGGCGCAACTCCTCTAGTCGACGTGACTTGCCAGTCCGGTCCCATGAACCCTCTGGTGGGGCGTAACCCTGAAGATCAATACGATGCCGTTCGAGGATCGTTTCA
Organism: uncultured Desulfuromonadaceae bacterium; assembly: GCA_965370375.1. Lineage (GTDB taxonomy): Bacteria > Desulfobacterota > Desulfuromonadia > Desulfuromonadales > UBA2294 > Kmv16. The sequence goes on along the minus strand of CBDUUF010000016.1, from coordinate 5,516 downwards.
CGCAAGTGCTCGGCCTCAAGCTCTAACTCCCTACCAGCCAGCTGCTGATCAGACAAGTCACCCTGTAGCCCCGAGAGCTCAACACGCAAGGTTTTCAACTGTGCTTCCTGCTGGTCAATCAGTGCTCGGCCAGTCTCAAATTCCTCGCGAATACGAACTACAGCTCCGGCTTGCGAATCTCTGTTTTCAAACATCTCGGTCAGCTGCAGACGCAGACGTTCATTCTCTGCACGCAGACGCTTGCAAGACTGATCGGCGTCAGTCTGCATGGTTTGCAAGGAGGCAACCCGCGACTGCTGTTCCTGACGCATCCGGGAAAACTGGTCCAACGCCTGACGACCGCTCTCTTCACGCTCACGACAGCTGGCTGCCGCCACCTTGACCGTCGTCAACTCTTCAGCTACCGACTCACGGGCTTCACGCAGTTGCTGTACTGTCTTCTGTAGCGTAAGGACTTTTTCTTCCTGAACTTCTTTTTGCTGCAACTGTGCCGCGTGGGAACTGGATGACTCATGCAACTGCTTCTGCAACTCAACATCTTCCTCGTGCAGTTGAGCCGCCTCAAAGTTGAGAATTTCCAGGCGATCCTGCAAACGCTCCACTTCAAGCCGACGGCCGGTCAGATCCCGTTCGCTATCAACCGTTTGCAACTCATTACTATGCAGCGTCGCTTCAACTTCACGCAAACTGCCAGAGGTGTCGGTCAACTCCGTACGCAGTTCATCACGTTCACGCAACAGCTGATCAACCACAATCGTCAAAGCTGTAACCGCCTCATCGAGCTCTTTGATTTCCCGCTTCTTGTGCAGCAGCCCCTGCTGTAAAACATCTCGAGAACCACCGGTGAATTCGCCGCGGGCAGACAGTGTCTCACCGCTTTCAGTCACCAGAATTGCGCCCGGAGGCAAATTGCCATTGAAAAAGTCCTGGAGATTATCGACCAGGCGAACACTGGATAGAAGCGAGTTCAACAGCGGTTGGTCGGAATCGACCCCAATCTGTGCAGCCAGAGACAAACCCGGCAAAGCAGCTGATTCCGAAGTAACAAATCCGGGCAGCAAAAATGTACAACGACCTGCGGACTGGCGTAAAAAATCGACCGCAGCCAAAGGTTCGTCATGGTCTTTAGCCAGCAACGATTGTAACCGACCACCGAGCACCGCCTCGACTGCAGCTTCATAACGGGCCGGGACATCAAGCTGATCGGCAACCATTCCCTGAAGAGATTTACTAAAACGGCTGTCACCCAGCAAAGTTCTGACGCCGCTGTCGTATCCCTCCAGATTTTTTTCTATTTGCCGCAATGATTCGAGTCGGGCCTGCAAACGATTCAGCTCTTCGCGTTTTTCCTGCAGCAACTGCTCATTGGCCTCAAGACGAGTTTCAAGCGATACTCGCAATGTTTCAAGTTCAGCTCGTTTCTGCTGCAACGTATTGCGCTCGGCACGTAACTTTTGTAGCGTCGACTCGAGAGTTGCAACTTGCTGACTGGCAGCATCTTGCGCAAGTTTCAGTTCTTGTACCTCTACGTTACTTTTTTCGGTCTGTAGAGAAAGTGACTGTAGCCGCCGGGTTGAATCATCTTTTTGTGAACTGAACCGGGTAATTTCACCCAAAGCCTGATAAAGCAAGGCACGCTCGTCTTCCAACTGCTGCGCACTAGCCAATTCCTGCTCAGTGATATCTGTCAATTTACGCTCAGCTTCACCTAATCGCCGTTCCTCGTGAACCATTTCGTCCTTAAACGCACTCAGACTTGTGGTCAGTGACCGTTCTTCATCATCGAGCTGGGCAAGTCGTTGCACCGTCTCAGCTTCTTCGATCGCATGCCGCTCCTGTTGGCGAGAAATTATTTCCTTTTCCTTGGCATTGCCATCTATTGTCGCCTCAACTTTTTGGATCTCCGTCGTTAGGCGAAATACTCGCTCCTGCTCCTCGGCGACTGATCTTTCACGAACCGACTGGTCAAGTCGGGCTTTTTCAAGATTAGCTTCCTGCTCAGTCTGGAGAATATTCTTCTCATCAACAACTGACTGCAATTGAGTTTCCCGACCGTTTTTGTCCTTAATGCCGACGGTCAATTCATGATAACGCGCAAAAGCCAGACGGGTTTCAATTTGCCGCAATTCGTCGCGTAGCTCACGAAATCGCTCTGCCTTTTTTGCCTGACGCTTCAGGCTGCCGGTCTGGCGACGAACTTCGCTGATAATATCGTTCAGCCGCTCAAGGTTATGCCGGGTCGCGTCAATTTTTCTAAGAGCTGCTTTTTTACGTGATTTAAACTTGGTAATACCGGCCGCCTCTTCGATCAGAAAACGCCGATCCTCCGGCTTGGAGTTAAGGACCATGCCGATTTTACCCTGCTCGATAATCGAATAGGCCTTGGCTCCGACACCGGTATCCATAAACAGTTCAGTGACATCAAGCAGGCGGCAGGGGGTTTTATTGATCAAGTATTCGCTGTCACCATTGCGATAGAGTCGACGGGTAACAACAATCTCTGCATACTCATTGTAAGCGGCCGGTGCCAAGCCATCTTCGTTGGCAAAAACCAGAGATACTTCAGCCATGCCATGCGGCTTGCGCGATTCACTGCCACCGAAGATGATATCTTCCATCAGCTTGCCACGGAGTTTCTTGGCGCTCTGTTCACCCATAGCCCAACAGATTGCATCGACAATATTACTCTTGCCGCAACCATTCGGCCCGACAATACCGACTACCCCCTCCGGAAACTCGAAGGACATCTTGTCGACGAACGATTTAAATCCGATTATGTCAAGGCGTTTGATTCTCATCTACCAACCGAACTAACAGGAATTAATAAAATGGCAACAAATAGCGAGTGATGTTAGCAATCTCTTTATGCCATGTAAAGGTTATTTACCATGTTGTGGAAAGCTTGTTGTGACTTACTAATTTACGTTTCCGACTGATGTTCAATTGCGTTTCACAAAAAAAAGCGGGGATACCAATGGCATCCCCGCGTGATCTGCAAGTAGCAGACTATTTAAACTGTATTACTTGATACCGGCAGCATCTTCCAGCATCGCAGTGGTAACTGACTTCGGACGCTCGATAGCATAACCCAGAGCACGGTCCCAGGTGATGTTGGCGAGGCAACCAAGGGCACGACCGATACCGAACAGAACGGTATAGAACTCATACTGCTCAACACCGTAGTACCATTGGATAACGCCGGACTGTGCGTCGACGTTTGGCCACGGGTTCTTGGCTTTGCCATGCTCGGTCAGAACGCCAGGAGCAACTTCAAAGATCATCCGGATCAATTGGAACAACGGGTAGTCCTTAAGACCTTCAGTATTCATGCAGAACTCACGCTGTGAGGTGTAACGCGGGTCGGTCTTACGCAGAACGGCATGACCATAACCCGGGATAACTTGACCGCTATTGAGCGTGTCCCACAATGCCTTCTTGAGACCTTCTTCGGTCGGCACTTTGCCACCGAGCTTCTTCATGAAAGCTTGAGTCCAACGCAGAACTTCCTCGTTAGCCAGACCGTGCAGCGGACCGGCCAGGCCGTTGAGACCGGCGCTGTATGCGTAGTAAGCGTCAGACAGAGCTGATGCGACCAAGTGAGTAGCGTGCGCCGAAACGTTGCCGGACTCATGATCAGAATGCAGGATGAAGTACATACGTGCAACATCGTCATAAGGAGCATCGATACCCATCATGTGCGCGAAGTTACCGCCCATGTCGAGGTTCGGATCAGCAGCGATCTGCTCATCGTTCTTGTACTTCTTGCGGTAGATGTAAGCACCGATCGGACCGAGCTTAGCCATCATGTTGTTGGAATCTTCGTACATGTCTTCCCAACAAGTCATCTTGTTGAATTTACCGGCAGCATAATTTTGCGAGAATACCGAGTCGCGCTGCATAGCCAGAACTGCAGAAGAGAACATTGCCATCGGATGGCTGTCGTCCGGCAGGGCATTGAGTACGTCAAAGACATACTGCGGTACTTCTGCACGGGCTTTCCAGTCAGCAACAACTTCCAGAGTCTGCTCCATAGTCGGAACATCACCGGTCAGCAACAGATACCAGAAACCTTCAACAAAAGGCTGCTCACTGCCCGGAACCTTCGGCAGTGCAGCAAATGTCTCAGGAATAGTCATGCCGCGAAAACGGATGCCTTCCATCGGGTCGAGGTAAGAAATGTCAGTTACCAGAGATTTAATGCCACGAGCACCACCAATAGTCTGACCGATAGTAACATCGCCCAACTTAACATCACCAAACTCTTTAACCAGCTTGGTAGTACGGGGACGATGCGCATCAATTTTCTTGCGTAGAGTTTCTTTCAATGTCGACATACTCATTTCTCCTTTGGAAAATGAGGCGGGAAAGCCCGCCAAGTAAAAGAAGTACGGCCGGAACGGAATTACAACAAAATGCCGTACCAGCCGAAACAACAGCCTATTTAATATGGATAAATCCTGTAAAAACAACTACATAAGATCAATGTCATGGGCTTAAAATAGACTAATAATACTTTTTAAGCCTTTCTTTTCAAATATTGTTCTAGCAACTCACCAGTCAGAAGTCAAGTTCATTTCGTATACAGTATGCAAAAACACATATTTTAATCCACATGGCTCAATCCCTGGTTTTTTTACTAGGTAAAATAACCGGCCGATGCTAAAATTGCGCAAATTTTAAGCAGATATATCTTATATGAAACTCGGTAGACTCACACTCGACAATCCAGTATTTCTCGCACCAATGGCCAGCATTACGGACTTACCGTACCGGACCATAATGAAACGGTTTGGTGCCGGTCTGGTCTTCTCAGAAATGATCAGTGCCAAGGGGCTGATTTATGCCGGGGCCAGAACACGGGAATTACTGCGCAGTTCACCTGAGGAGCAGCCACTGGCTATTCAGTTGTTCGGCAGTGAACCAGAAGCCCTTGCTGAAGCCACAAAATTAATCCGGGAGGATGCTGAACTTATAGATCTGAATCTCGGTTGCCCGGTTAATAAAGTTGTCCGTAGCGGAGCAGGCAGCGCTTTACTCAAAGACCCGGGTCAGGTTAAAACTATCGTCCATGCGGTAAGGGCGGCGACTGACCTCCCCTTGACGATCAAAATTCGCTCCGGATGGGATCTGCAAACCATCAACTTCCTTGAAATCGGTCGCATAGCCGAAGACGAAGGGGTTGATGCGATCACACTGCATCCCCGGACCCGCAATCAGGGCTTCAGTGGTCATTCCGAGTGGGCGCATATCCGCCAGCTTAAAGATTCACTCAGTATTCCGGTAATCGGCAGTGGCGACATTTCAACTGCTGCAGATGCTGCCAGAATGATTGACACAACCGGCTGCGACGCAGTCATGATCGGCCGGGCAAGCTACGGCAACCCGTGGCTGATCCGAGACACCGTACGCTTGCTACAGGGAGAATCACCCCTCCCAACGCCTTCGCTACAAGAACGAAAATTGGCCGCGCTGACCCACCACGATCTACAGATTGCGTTTGCCGGTGAGCACAAGGC
>CBDUUF010000015.1:0-12780 GCA_965370375.1 uncultured Desulfuromonadaceae bacterium | reverse complement strand
ACTGTTGACGCAAACAGCGCCGCTTTTCCCGACAACCGCTCCAGACCAAGCCACCAGCAGATAGCTACCGTGACAACGATCAACCCCTCAATCAACCCGAACTTGGCATAACGCCCTAAATCCTGCCAGTTAAAAGCAAAGAAAAAGATCACTCCGGCCGACATGAACATCGTGCCGAGCCAAAGCATCAGCCGATCAATAAATTGTCGCCAATTAGCCCTTGAAGGTTCCGCGCCCGCCAGACGCAGAGCCCTGACAAGAGTTGCCTCTTTCAAGTGCCCCTCGCTAACCCATTGTAAAATTTGTTTACGCATGGCTATCAGTATCATCCCTTAGCAGAAGGGGTAAAGAGCCCACTCGATTAGGTCGAATTATACCGGGCGTAGCGCCTCGGAAACTACTTCGGCAATATCTCTTACATTTACATGATCGGCCTGTTCATCCTTAAGGCCATCTTCTATCATCATCATACAGTAGGGACAGGCGACACAAATAGTATCCGGTTTCTGTTCTAGCCCCTCTTTGACCCGTTCCCGGTTGATCCTGGTTCCGGTCAGCTCTTCTACCCACATCCTGCCGCCACCGCCGCCGCAGCAGAAAGAATCATTGCCACTGCGTTTAAATTCACCGACACTCTTGCCGGTTGCGGCCTGTAATACCTTGCGTGGTGGTGTATAAGTGTCGTTATGCCGTCCGAGGTAGCAGGAATCGTGGAGTAGGTAGTTGCCGATATCTGCGGTTTTGCTGAGTTTGATTTTGCCGCTGGTCAGCAGATCGTTGATCAGCTCACTGTGGTGAACAACTTCAACTTCGAGCCCGTACTGACGGTAATCATTTTTCAGGGTGCTGAAGCAGTGCGGACACTGCGTGATGATTTTTTTGACCCCTTGTTCCTTGAACAGCTCGACATTCTGCTTCGCCATCTTGTCGAACACATACTCGTTACCGAGACGCCGCAGGCTGTCACCGCAACACGGTTCATCCTTGCCGAGAATACCCCAACTCACCCCGGCCTGATCGAGGATGGTGGTCAGCGCCACAGTCACATGTTTGTTGCGGGTGTCAAACGATCCGGCGCAACCGACAAACAGCAGGTATTCTGACTCATCGGCATTGAAGCTGCGATCACCGAGCAGGGTTGACCATTTGACCCGCTCGGCCGGGGCGATCCCCCACGGGTTGTTTCTCTGCTCCGAGTTTTCAAACAGATTAAGCAGCTCTTCGGGGAATTTTGCCTCCATCTGCACCAAGTGACGCCGCAGTCCGACTACCTTTGGCAGGTGTTCGATAAACACCGGGCACGCCTCCATACAGGCGCCGCAGGTGGTACAGTCCCAAATCGCTTCTTCTTCGATACTCCCCTTGCAGCTTGCGCCGATCAGCGGCAGAACGACTTCCTCGCCATTTTTCAGTAACGGGCCGTTTTTCAGCAGATTGACCTGGATATCCTTGATCATATGCTGTGGGTTGAGCGGCTTACCGGTCAGGTTGGCCGGGCAAACATTCTGGCAACGGCCACAGGTGGTGCAGGCAAAGGAATCGAGCAGATCCTTGGTGGTCAAGCGGTCGACCTGACCGGCACCAAAGGTTTTCCCTTCACTGAACTGTTCACGCGGCTGAGTGTTCGGTTGCCCCTCGGTGCGCATAAAGCAGTTGGCGATGGCAGTAAATACGTGCAGGTGCTTGGTGAAGGGGATCAGCACGACTATGAACATCAGCAAGGCCAGCGCATGCATCCACCAATAAAAGTTGTAGGCAAAGTCGATACTCTGACCGACCATGACGCCGGCCAGCAATCTGGAGGTCGGCATATATTCGGCGGCACGTTCGTGTCCCAGGTTGATCTCTATCGCGGCCAGGCCGAGATAGGCGAACATGTGCACGGCGACCAGGATCAGGATGGTATAAGATTCAAGATTTCTGGCGCCAACATAAGGCGGAAAGAAGGTTCGCCTGATCAGGGCGATGGCGATGGCTGTCAGGGCGAGCAGAGACATGACATCTGAAGCCAGACGGATCGGGATGTAAAAGAGATCCGGCAGCAGGCTGAGGCGCAGTGCCGGAATAATACCGCTGATGACAAATTCACCGTTGGCCAGCAGCAGCACCATGAACGACCAGAAGATCACCAGATGGTTGAGCCCGAACAGCTGACGCAAGACTCGTTTCTGGCCGAACGCATAAATGAACATGTCGCGCAGGCCGGTGCCAACTCCGACAAATCTGTTCGTCGGCTGGCCGAGGGCGATCAGGCTCAGGCGTCGATAGAGGCTCCAGACGAAAAACAGCAGGGAGAGCGCGAACAGTGGGGTGAATATCGTTGATTGTAAGGACATTGATAAACCTTGATGATATTGAGTCGTTTCTTTGAAGCTTTATAGTGAAAGATGGCGTCAGGCAGCACGGTCGCGCTTGAGCTCCCGCAGTCGTTCGGTCAACGCGGGGATAATCTGAAACAGGTCGCCGACGATACCGTAGGTGGCGATCTGGAAAATAGGCGCCTCCGGATCGCGGTTGATGGCGATGATCACGTCCGATTCCTGCATGCCGACCATGTGTTGAATGGCTCCGCTGATGCCGCAAGCGACGTAGATATCAGGCCGCACGGTCTTGCCGGTCTGCCCAACCTGGCGATCGTGTGGCATCCAGCCGGCATCGACAGCGCTGCGTGAGGCACCGACCACGCCGCCTAGCTCATCCGCCAATTCCTTAAGTATTGAGAAGTTGGCCGGATTCATCATGCCCCGACCACCTGAGACGATAATGTTAGCGCCGGCGATATCAATTTTATTCAGATTGTCCCGATCGTTGATCACTTCAATAACCTTTGTCAGGATGTCCTGTTCGGCTGGCCGGAAGTCGTCACGGGTAATCTCGCCGGTTTTGCCCGGCTGCGGTTCCTTGATCGGCATTACGTGCGGCCGAACCGTTGCCATCTGCGGCCGGAACTTGTCGCACATGATGGTTGCCATGATGTTGCCGCCAAAAGCCGGGCGGGTCTGCATCAGGTTGCGTTTGTCGTCGATACTGAGTCCGGTACAGTCGGCGGTCAATCCGGTTTTGACTACGGTCGCTACCGCTCCGGCCAGATCACGACCAACACCGGTTGCGCCCATCAGGATGATCTCCGGTTTGTGTGCTTTGATCAGATGACAAACGGCAGCGTTGAACGCCTGGGTGCGGTAGTGCTTATAGACCGGTGCATCGAGCAGGATGGCCCGGTCGGCACCATAGACGAAGGCCTCATGGCAGAGATGCTCTACAGCTTCACCGATGACCAACGCTGTTAACTCAACCTGTAGCGTGTCGGCCAGATCACGACCTGCTCCGAGCAGCTCCCAGGAAACCTTGGCCGCTTTCCCTTCGGTCTGTTCGATATAGACCCAAACGCCATTGTAGGCTGCGAGTCTTGCTTTTAACGCTGCTTCTTCCGGGTCGGTGACTTTCTCAGGGCTGGTGCCGCTTTTAGCAATCTCATCAAGAATCTGCTGCTCTTCGGGGGTGAAATGCATCACCAACGCTTCAGATGGGCAGATCTTGATGCATTTAACGCAGCCGATACAGTTTTTCTCAATAATGATCGGTTCGCCATCATCCTGCATTTCGATGGCATCTACCGGGCAGGAGCTTTCGCAGCGGGCACCGCAGGCAATACACTTACCTTCGAGCAGGCGGGCGATACCGCGAGGTTTTTTGATTGGTTTTTGCTTGGCCATGGTTAGGTAGTATTTCGCTTAGGATTAATTTTCGCTGGTTACAGGGTCAAAAGGTCTTTGTCCAACAGCTTGTCGACCAGCAGTTGTGCCGTGCCGATTGGATCGTTTACCCCGTCACCAATGATTTCGCCTTTATCACGATCCGGCGAGAAAATTTTACTGACCCAGGTGGGTGAGCCTTTCAGGCCGATGGTTTGTACATCCAGCCCAAGTACCGAGTTATCCCAGAGGGTGACGTCTACCTGTTCTGCAACCAGACGCATCGGAACGGTCGGATAGCGGGGTCGGTTGATCTCGCGGACTACGGTGATCATGGCTGGTAATGGCGCCTCGACGATTTCGTGGCGGCCTTCCAGTTTGCGTCGAACCCGGATAGTTCTGTTCTCAAGGTCGAGCTGCTCGATCTTGTCGACCAGGGTTAACTGAGAGTAGTTGAGGCGGGTGGCGATGCCCGGTCCGACCTGGGCGGTGTCGCCGTCGATCGTCTGCTTGCCGCAGATGACCAGCACGACCTCTTCTTCACTATGCAGTTTTTCAATGGCTGCTGCGAGGACTTTGCTGGTCGCCAGGGTGTCGGCGCCGCCAAACACCCGGTCGCTACAGAGAATTGCCTGATCGACACCGATCGCGCAGGCTTTGCGCAGCGCGGCTTCAGCATTAGGCGGCCCCATAGACAGTGCTGCTACCTTGAGACCGAAGCGATCCTTGAGGCGCAACCCCTCTTCTATGGCATGTGTGTCATAGGGGTTGGTGATGAACGGGATGCCATCACGGACCAGGGTGTTGGTTTCCGGATTAATCTCGACCTGGGTCGTGTCCGGGACCTGTTTGATGCAGGAAACAACTAGCATATTGGGGTTCTTTCGAGGTGTTTAATAGTATCCGTTTCGGCTCAGTTTGCACAGGTTGAAGTTGGTAATGATCTTGGAGTGCAAACAACCGATGCGCGGGCAGATACCGACGCAGTTGGCAAAGTTCTGATCCGGGGTGGTAAACATTGAGACCAGGGAAGCGTCACAGCTGCATTTATCGTAGTCGGGCAGAGGCTCTTTACAGGTCGGACAGCTGATTTCGATCAACTCATTTTCGATGCACGTAAAATCAATAAAGGTGCGATTCATGTCGCCGATGATCGGGCTTAAGGCGAGCAAGCCGGTGTGTGATTCATTATTAAGTTGCACGGTCAGGCCGTCAAACCCTTCGAACTGGTGGGCCGGGTCGAGCAGGCTGTGTCCGTTGTGACAAAAGCATTTTATAATGACCCGTAGGCCTTCGGGGGTCAGGTGGGTCTCATGTGTTGGTGGTTGACTCGTTAGCACTTCTTCATTGCTGATTGACACTGTCATAGGAAGTCTCCTTGAACTAATGCATAATATTTAATCATCATTGCAATGCGGCTAATCTTATCATGGATTGAACGGGAAATTCTATAAGTTCTTTTAAATCATATAGTTATAGCTTTATGTTTTAGGTAGAATAAAATTTTAATGTTAAATCGTTATTGAAAATCAAGGTATCTATCAGGTTTACCAAGTGATATTTCGTTAAATATTTGACCGACTGCATCTGAATAAATTTAGATAAAGTAAAATTTTTTTCAATTACGTTGATGATTTCGCCGTTACATTTAAAAAAACTTCAATATAGAGTAGTGGTAGTAACAGGTTTGTGCAGTTGTTTGATTGGATCGTCCTTGATCTCAGTGTATGTTTGGATTGAATTGACAGTGAGTACATCAGGTAGCGTATATGAGTAATTGCACAACTCATTGAGGTTTCGGTTTTCGTCCGGATGCGTTGCTCTTTCCTGCGCAAAGCCAGTGCCTGCACAACAAACAATCAACTAATGTTTAATATTTAATCATTGGCATGGTTGGTGCTTGATATATGCGACAATTAATACAGTTACGCTATACGTTAATTGTGGCAATGTGCCTATATATTGTGCATGTAAACTCAGTATCATTAATCAGGAGGATAATTATGTCGCCGTCTATCGATGAAAAAGTTGAGCCTATCTTTAAAGAGGTGTTAGATCGTAATCCTGGAGAAGTAGAATTTCATCAGGCTGTAAGGGAAGTGTTGGAATCTCTTGGTCCAGTGCTGGTAAAGCATCCGGAATTTGCGGAACACAAGATTATTGAGCGTATCTGTGAACCTGAGCGGCAGATTATTTTCCGGGTTCCCTGGGTAGACGACAACAACGTTGTTCAGATCAATCGAGCCTTTCGCGTTGAATTTAACAGCGCACTTGGCCCTTACAAGGGTGGCCTCCGCTTTCATCCGTCTGTTTATCTCGGTATCGTTAAATTCCTCGGATTTGAGCAGATTTTCAAAAATGCCCTGACCGGATTGCCGATTGGTGGCGGCAAGGGTGGTTCTGATTTTGACCCTAAAGGTAAGTCGGATGGTGAAGTTATGCGCTTCTGCCAGAGCTTTATGACAGAGCTCTATCGTCATATTGGTGAGCATACTGATGTTCCGGCCGGTGATATTGGTGTTGGTGGCCGAGAAATAGGTTACATGTTTGGCCAGTACAAGCGGATTACCAACCGGTGGGAAGCTGGCGTACTGACTGGCAAAGGTCTCGACTGGGGCGGGTCTCTGGTTCGAACGGAAGCAACAGGTTACGGTGCGACTTTCTTTGTTGATGAAATGCTTAAAGTTCGCAAAGATTCTTTCGACGGCAAAATTTGTACGGTTTCCGGTTCTGGAAATGTTTCTATTTATACGATGGAAAAAATTACTCAACTGGGCGGAAAAACCGTCGCCTGTTCTGACTCAAATGGCTACATCTATGACGAGAAAGGTATCGACCTGGATTTAGTCAAGCAGATCAAGGAGATTGAGCGTCGTCGTATAAGTACTTACATTGATACGCACAAACACGCTAAATATATCGCTGGTGGAAATATATGGGAAGTCCCTTGTCAGGTTGCCATGCCATCGGCTACTCAAAACGAGATCAATGGCAAAGATGCCAAGCTTCTGGTCAAGAACGGCTGTATCGCAGTTGGTGAAGGCGCGAACATGCCGACCACGCCTGAAGGTGTTAAGGTCTTCCTTGATGCCAATATTGCATATGGTCCTGGTAAAGCTGCAAACGCCGGTGGTGTTGCGACCAGCGCTTTGGAAATGCAACAGAATGCTCGGCGTGATTCATGGACATTTGAGCATACCGAGAATCGTCTACGGGAAATCATGTCGAACATTCACTCGACCTGTTATGAGACTGCTGATGAATTTGGAACACCTGGTAATTATGTCAATGGCGCTAACATTGCCGGCTTTATTAAAGTCGCCAAGGCCATGGTCGCTTACGGGGTTGTGTAAATTAGCACCAAATCGAAAAACAGAAGTTGAGTTGGTGAAGTTTTCGTCTGGAAACTCATTATTGAAATGACAGTACAGGCCTGTGTATTCCCCTTTATGGAAATTCACAGGCCTGTTTTTTTGGTTAAACAAGATTCAGTGACTATTAATATTCTATCGCTTGTTGTTCTTTGTTAAAATTGACATATTGATATTTAATTGATCTGCAACCAGATGCCATGGAGAAGTATATGCAATCACTGGAGCGTGTTTCAACTGGCTATACCGGATTGGATGAGATTCTTGACGGTTTGCGCATTGGTGACAATGTTGTTTTAAAGGTCGATTCTATTGATGATTATCGCTACTTCGTTAGTCCTTTTGTTGATCAAGCTCTGGTGTCAGGAAAAAAAGTTGTCTACATGCGTTTTGGTGATCATCCGCCCTTGATTGAGCCTTCGCCACGCGTCACCATCTATGAGTTTGACCCGCGACAGGGGTTTGAGTCTTTTGCCAGTCGGATTCACAAAGTTATCACCGATGAAGGGCCAGGTGTTTTTTACGTTTTCGATTCTCTGTCTGAGTTGTTGTCTGCCTGGGCGACAGATCATATGATTGGCAACTTTTTTCGTGTTACCTGTCCTTACCTGTTTGAGCTGGATACGGTAGCTTATTTCGCGCTGATCCGAAAGCACCACGCTGTTCGTACTTTGGAGCGAATTCGTGAAACGACCCAGGTGCTGATCGATGTATTTAATTATGATGGTCAGTATCATGTGCAACCACTTAAAGTATGGCAACGCAGTTCGCCCACCATGTTTCTCCCGCATCGCAAGCAAGGCGAGAAATTTCTACCTCTTGCCAACAGTTTCGAGTCGACCAATTTCCTGAATGCCATGTCGGCTCGGCAACACGATAGTACCTCAAGGCAGATGGATCATTGGCAACGGCTGTTCCTCCAGGCAGAACAATTGCTCGACGGTCCCTGGCCGGATTTTGAGCGGGCAAAAATGGTAAAGCATATCTGCCTGCACATGATCGGTCGTGAAGAAAGAATATTGTCGCTTGCCATAAAGCATTTTAGTCTCCGGGATTTACTCAACATCAAAAACAGGCTCATTGGCACCGGCTATATCGGCGGCAAGGCTGTCGGTATGCTGCTTGCCCATAATATTCTCAGGCAAAACAGTGAGTTTGATTGGGATGATTACCTTGAGGCCCACGATTCGTTCTTTGTCGGTTCAAATGTTTATTACTCATATATTGTACATAACGGTCTCTGGCAGCAGTTCATGCAGCAGAAAACTCCTGAAGGTTATTTTGCCGTTGCCAGCGAGCTGCGCAAAGAGATGCTGCTCGGTAGTTTTCCTGATTCTATTCGGGAAGGCTTTCAGAAAATGCTCGATTATTACGGGCAGTATCCCATTATTATCCGATCCAGCTCTCTTTTGGAGGATGGTTTTGGCAACGCTTTTGCCGGCAAGTATGACAGCTTTTTTTGCGTCAATCAGGGTAGCCCTGAGGAGCGCCTGGAGCAGCTGGAAGGTGCCATTCGCAAAATCTTCGCCAGCGCTATGAGTGAAGATGCGCTGACCTATAGATTGCAGCGGGGCCTTGACCAGCAGGATGAACAAATGGCTCTGTTGGTTCAACGCGTCTCAGGTTCTTATCGTCAACAGTACTATTTTCCTGAATTAGCCGGAGTCGGCGTGTCCTATAATACTTTTGTCTGGGACAAGGAGATGGATCCACGGGCCGGGATGTTGCGACTGGTCTTGGGCCTTGGTACCCGTGCTGTTGATCGGGCAGAAGTCGATTATCCGCGTATTGTAGCCCTTGACGCTCCGCTAAAAAGGCCACATAAAGGGTTTGAGGATACGCGAAAGTTTTCCCAACGCGATGTCGACCTGCTCAATATAAATAAAAATTGTCTGGAAACTATATCCCTTTTAGAGCTGACCAGACAAGGCGTGGATATACCCTGGCGAAACTATGCAGTTCAGGATCAGGAAACCATGGAACTGCTCAAGCGTCGGGGTAAAGAGAGACAGGATGTCTGGTTGCTGACCTTCGATAAACTTTTTGCTGATCAGAAGTTTTCATCACTGATGCAGCGAATGCTTAAGACCCTTGAACAGGCATATGACTACCCGGTTGATATTGAGTTTACGGTTAATTTCACCAAAGACTCACGGACAAAAATTAATGTCGTGCAGTGTCGGCCGCTGCAGACCAAGGGGGCTGAAACTGAAGTTTCCATTCCACAAAATATTCCGGATGAACAGATTTTCTTCCGTTCAGAAGGGAACTTTATGGGCGGCAATATTGCTCAACCGCTCAAATGGATTATCTGGGTTGACCCGGCAGAATACAGCAGTTTACCGTTAACGGAAAAATATGAGATTGCCCGACTGGTCGGTCGTCTTAATAAACGTATCGCCGATAAGGTCGATAGCCCGACTATGCTGCTGGGGCCAGGTCGTTGGGGCACCTCGACACCTGCTATGGGTGTGCCGATCTCTTTTTCGGAGATCAGCAACCTTTCAGCGATCGCCGAGATTGCTTTTACCAGTGGCAACCTGATGCCGGAGCTTTCCTTTGGCTCACATTTTTTCCAGGATCTGGTTGAGGCTGACATCTTCTATCTGGCGTTGTTTCCGGAAAATAGTAATTGTTTTTTGAATAACAGTTGGCTACAAAAGCAACCAAATGCCCTGGAAGGTTTATTGCCAACCAGCGCCAGATTCAGAAAGGTTGTGAAGGTGTTCCGGGTGCCGGAGAAGAATTTGCATCTGATGGCAGAGGTTGTTTCGCAGGAGCTGGTTTGTTTTCTGCAGGCTTAAGGTTTGATCAAGCTGTTGGAATAATGAAAATTGCTCAAGACGTTACAATAAAGGCAAAGGCTATATCTCTGCTGCAGAGATTGTTTGCAGCCATTGTTCAAAGCGTTCTTTGGGCCCCTTGGCTAATATCCGCTTGAATGTTTCCTGATTGTAGAGATACAGGCAATGCCGGATCGAAGTGTAAGGGCTGAAGGTGCTGTCCGGGTTCTCGGCCAGAAAGTGCTCACGATATTCTTTGGCGACCTTGAAGTTCTCAATCAGACTTTTATGCAGATCCGATTTCTGGAAGCCGTTGTCCAGTTTAAGAATTCCTTGGACAAAGCCGTCAACTTTGTAGTCCTCAAATTCAAAATCCCGGAAAAAATGGCTGGCTACTCGCAAAAAGGTAAACGCATTTACGCTTTTCTCGCTGGTGGCTGATGGCGTCTGAATTGTGGCATCTTTGGTATCGGCAGCCGCATCATCGATTGGATCAACCGTCGCCTGCTGGATCAGCTCAATGGTGGCGTTGCGGATCTCTTTAAATTCACGGTCAGCCAGCTCAAACAGAGCCGAGAGGACATTTATCCTCCGCTTGAGATCGTTCGGTATCGATTTTTTGTATTTTATTTTGTGATCGAGCACACTCCAGGCTTCCTGAATAAGTGATCTGATCTGTACCTCGAACGGATATTGATGATGCTGCGGCGACGCATCCTCTTGCTGGTTCAACGCCAGATCCATATGCAGCCCTTTATAGCCGAATGAATCCTCAGTGCTTTCCACCGCTGAAATTTTGTCGGTTACGTCGATTATCTTGAAGTGGTGTTTCAGTACCTCGGAAACAATTTCAATCTGATCTTCATACAGGCAGATAATCCGGATGCCGATCAGGTCGGAAATGTAATCTTTGATCGCATAAGGTTGTTCATCTGTTTCGAGCTTGTTCTGGTATTTGCGGTGAAACTTTTTGATGCACTCTTCTTTGTCCTTGACCCGTCCCTCAATCTTGGTTACTTCACCGACCTCTGCCTCCTTGAGCAGCGAGGCGATGTTGCGCATGTAACTGTTCGCAGCCTCGGTGAGGAGGGTGAAGTTGCTGTCGTAGAATTTACGGAAGGCGCGCTGTTCTTTTTGAAAGTCGAGTGAGGGCACGGTGACTCCTTATCTGGTTTCTGTTCGGAAACCGTCCTTTTTCGCAATCTCGGCGTCAACCTGCTCATTTGATTGTGCGGCGTAAAGTGCTACGCCTCCGCTCAAATGTTTGATTTCCTTGACCTTGCAAAAAATTACTGGTTTCCAAATTAGAAACGTACACTATGCCCATCCAGTGTTTTCGGATGGACACAGGTTAATGTGCGTAATGACTTAATATCATTTTCGTTATACTTATTGCAAGGTGGGCGGTGTAGCAATGCTTGACAAAGCCTGCTGACATGATTAATCTCCGGATGAAGCCGTGCAATGATTTGGCGTTTGGCTGCAAAAGAATCCAGCCTGTTTTTGTGCAATCTATTTTACATGAAATACATACTAGCCATTCCAGTCAGGACGCAGGCTGAATGTCAGAAGAAAGGACCTCAAGATGGCCAGAAAAACAAACTATGGTTTTGAGAAACGTCAGAAAGAGCTGGCAAAAAAGGCCAAAAAAGAGGAAAAGAAGAAGAAAAAACTCGAGGAACAAGAGGCAGCACAATTGCTGGAATCTTCGGATGAGGAGACCTCTGACGAGGAATAACTGTTTTTGTTACGAGTTGTACTTTTATGGGACTGCGCTGTGCGTAGTCCCATTTTTATATTTGGCTGAACAGCTTTAATTATAAAGCACGTTTTTCTATAAAGCCCCTGATGACTTTTTCGTCGGCATCGAGCAGTTCGCAGCGGCGCTCACGTTGCTCCAGATTGTCGAGCGAGGCCGGGCGCTGTGGTTCTTTGCCGGTCGCCTGGTTTACCGCGTCGCCGAATTTGGCCGGGTGGGCTGTCGCTAAACAGATGACCGGGCAGTCTTTACTGCCGACTGCCTTGCCAGCGTGGACGCCGACCGCTGTGTGCGGGTCGAGGATGTAACCGGTCTTCGCATAGAAGGTGCGAATCGTCTCGATGGTCTGCTCGGTATCGACCGTACAGGTCAGAAAATCTTCAGCTACGCGTGCGACCGTTTGGGTCGGGAAGTGCAGCTTACCGGTCTGGCGGAAGGTTTCCATATCTTTGACGACCAGGTCGGTGTCACCGTTGTGCAGGAAATACAGGTAGCGTTCAAAATTACTCGCCAGCTGGATGTCCATTGAGGGCGAGGGGGTTGCCTTGACTGCATCTATGGTGTAATCTCCATTTTGCACAAACCGACTGTGGATTTTGTTGTCGTTGGTCGCCAGGATCAGGCGGCGGATCGGCAGACCCATGCGCATAGCAATATAGCCGGCAAAAATATCGCCGAAGTTGCCGGTCGGTACGGAAAAGTCGACCTGTTTGCAGCCGGTCTCACGGTGAACTCTGGTGTAGGCGTAAAAATAATAAACCACCTGCGCCAGCACTCTGGCCCAGTTGATCGAATTGACCGCACCGAGGGCGTAGCGGCTCTTGAAGGCGAGGTCACCGAAGATGTCCTTGACGATTTTCTGGCCATCGTCAAACGTACCGCGAATGGCGATATTGAATACGTTTGGATCGGTGACCGTGGTCATCTGCAGCTCCTGCACCGGTGAGACCTTCTGGTGCGGATGCATGATGAAAATGTTGATGTTCTGTTTGCCGCGTACACCATAGATGGCGGCGCTGCCGGTGTCGCCGCTGGTTGCGCCGATGATGTTCATCTTTTCGCCACGCTCGGCTAATAAGTATTCAAACAGGTTGCCGAGGAACTGCAGGGCGACGTCCTTGAACGCCAGAGTCGGGCCGTGAAACAGTTCCAGAATATACAGGCCGTCATGC
>CBDUUF010000014.1:0-12894 GCA_965370375.1 uncultured Desulfuromonadaceae bacterium | reverse complement strand
GACTTCATTTCTCGGGGAGACAAACACCAGGTTCGGGATATGCCGCAGATAGGAGTGATCAAATACACCGTGATGCGTCGGGCCGTCAGCACCAACCAAACCACCACGATCAAGGGCAAAGGTAACCGGAAGCTTCTGCAAACAGACATCATGCAGCACGTTATCGTATGCCCGCTGCAGGAAGGTTGAATAGATTGCGCAGACCGGTTTCATCCCCTGAGCGGCCAAACCGGCGGCAAAGGTAACGGCGTGTTGTTCGGCGATGCCGACATCAAAAAACCTTCCTGGAAACTGCTCGGCAAATTTCTTTAATCCGGTCCCTTCGAGCATGGCGGCAGAGATAGCAACAATCCGCTCATCCTTCTCGGCCATTTTGACCAGAGTGTCGCCAAAGACACTGGTGTAACTAGGCGGACCGGAAGATTTGGCAACCAAACCAGTTTTGCGATCGAATGGGCCGACGCCATGAAACATTGATGGGTTGGCTTCGGCCGGGGCGTACCCTTTACCTTTTTGCGTCACTACATGAAACAGAATCGGTCCATCCATGCGCGAAGCGTTATCTAGCATCTGAGTCAGCTCTTCAAGGTTGTGTCCGTCGATCGGTCCAACATATTCAAAACCGAAAGCTTCAAACAGGATGCCAGGAGTTAAAAAACCTTTAACTGATTCTTCAACTTTCTTGGCGAAACGTCTGAGATCCTTACCTATTTTAGGAATGTTATCTAACAGATTTTCAGTCTCGCGCTTGAGTCTGACAAAGAAATCAGAGGTCAACTTTTTACTGACAAAAGCAGAGAGTGCGCCGACATTAGGTGAAATCGACATATCATTATCGTTAAGAATAACAATCATGTCCTTCTTTAGATGCCCGGCTTGATTCAAACCCTCGAAAGCCAACCCAGCAGTCAGAGAACCATCACCGATTACGGCAACCACTTTCTCCTTTGAGCCGCGGATATCCCGGGCTGCAACCATGCCAAGAGCAGCTGAAATAGATGTGCTGGAGTGGCCGACGTCGAAGCTGTCATATTTACTCTCAGCCCGTTTCGGGAATCCGGAGAGGCCATCGAGCTGACGCAGGGTGTGAAAACGATCAATCCGGCCGGTCAGCAGCTTGTGAGCATAGGCCTGATGACCGACATCCCAGACAATTTTATCTTCCGGAGTATTAAACACCTTGTGCAGAGCGATGGAAAGCTCAACTACACCGAGAGAACTGGCCAGATGCCCGCCATTAGCGGCAACGACATCGATGATTTTCTCCCTGACTTCGACAGCCACCGCTTCGAGCTGACTGATGTCCATGGATTTAAGTGCGGCCGGCATTGTTGCCGAACCGAGAATTGACTTCTTTACAATAACAGTATTCACGATGCCCTCTCGACGATATAATTGACAATCTGTCGCAACGGCTCAGCATTTTTCCCGAGTCGATCAATAGTCTCCAGCGCCATAGTCCGGAGTTCATCCGCCCTGTTTCGTGATTCGCTTAAACCAAGCAAAGAAATATAGGTCGCTTTTCCACGTGCTTCATCGCTACCAATATCTTTGCCTACAATATCCTGATCACCAACTACATCCAGAATATCATCTGCTATCTGAAAAGCCAGTCCGGCCAGTTCCCCGTACCTTGACAAAGCCTTGAATTCCGGTTCACCAGCACCACCCAAAAGCGCCCCGACTTCGATGGAGGCCTTTATTAAAGCCCCGGTCTTATGGGTGTGAATATATTCCAGGGTCGGCAGGTCGATCTCTGAATCAGCCCCTTCCGACTCCATATCAACCAATTGGCCACCAACCATACCGGCGCTGCCGGCAGCCCGGGCAATAATATTGGTAACGCGAAGTTGAATCTCAGCAGAGACTTCAACGCCAGCAGGCAGGCTCGACAGAAGGCGAAACGCTTCGGTGAGCAGAGCATCACCAGCAAGGATAGCATTGGCCTCGCCAAAAACCTTATGACTGGTTGGCCGACCACGGCGAAAATCGTCATCGTCCATTGCCGGCAGATCATCATGAATCAGCGAATATGTGTGAATCATCTCCATAGCACAAGCGGCAGGAATCGCCACCTCGCTATCAGAATTAACCGCTTCGCAGGCTGCGAGCATCAGCACCGGACGAATTCGCTTACCACCGGCAAAAATCGAATAGCGCATCGCCTTGTGCAGAGTATGCGGCATCTTGACTGCATTCGGGAGGAAGCTGTCCAGCGCTTTATCAATCCGGGCTACTTGCAAATCAAGATACGAATTCAAGTCCACATTACTCTCCGGAAGCCAATGGCGTCAGAGCTAGCTTCCCGGCAGAATCTTTTGATAATTGCTCAATTTTCAATTCTGCTTCATCAAGCATAGACTGACAGCGACCGGCCGCCTTCACCCCTTTTTCAAAACAGGTCAATGCTTCATCAAGGGGAAGCTCTCCAGACTCCAGTCGACTGACTTCTGCCTCCAGATCATGCAGAATCGATTCAAATGTCTCTTTCTTTTTCGTCACCGTTTTCTCCATTAAAAGGAACTTTTTATTATCTCCGTCTGAATATGCCCAGTCAAGGAGTTTTCGAGCCAAATCTGATTAGAACAGTCATCGGGTCAATACGTACTTCACGCAATCTGACCGTCCAGTGCAGATGCGCTCCGGTTGACCTGCCGGTACTGCCGACTTTACCCAGTGGCTGCCCCGGCTCAAGCCGTTGTCCGAGACTACATAACGGTTGTAGCAGGTGCGCGTAGAGTGAATAGAGCCCACCACCATGATCGATGATGACAGTGTTACCGGTATAGTAAAGATCGCCACTGAAGACAACATCACCTTTGGCTGGCGAACGAATCAGTCGTCCGGACGGACTACGAAAATCTGTGCCGGAATGTGGGGCGCGTGGCAGGCCATTCAGTACCCGCTTTTTACCGAATCGACTATTAACCTTGTCCGGCACCGGTCGGCGAAACGAATCGGCCAGAAGAGGCCCACTCTCCAGTCCGAAAAGTGCTGCCATCAACTGCCGTTCGCGCTCGATCCGATCCAGGGTCGCGGTATCTTTCGGTGTGACCATTTCCGCTGGCAGTGTAATGCGGCTGACGCCGCGGTCTTTATGGGTAATTTCAAGCGACAAGGTTTGTGTATGCAACAACCCCGGTTTGGGGACAGAAATCAACTCTAACGGAAAATGCCCGTCAGGAGCCTCTATATCGACGCCAACCAATGCGATTAATCCGCGATCAGTTTTTTCTGCATAGAAAATTTTATTGTTAAATTTACCCACCGTCAGCTCCGGCGGATTATCACCTTGCCAACTCAACACAGCGAGCTCACCATTATTAACGACCGGCGTAGCCACCACCCAGTCGGCAACAGTTGCCAGCGGTGTCAAAAGGAGCAGAAGAAAAACCAGGACAAATTTCATGGTTTGACCTTCTCAACCCGAACACTGGCCCCGCCGGAAGCGAAGCGTAACTGTAGACTATCACCAGGCTTTAACATTGATGCGTTGTTGATCGAAATGCCGTCCTTATCCCGCTGGACAATAGCGTAACCGCGTTGTAGCGTCTGCAGTGGTGACAGGGTATCCAGCCTGCCAGCTAACGCACCCAGCCAATCGCATTTGCGTTGACGATCTTGAACTGTCGCGCGCAATAATCGATCCGACAATTCCTGAAGGCGCTGCCGCCATAGCTCTAATTGCATCGATGGAGATACCAGCCGATGCCGTAAACCAGCTATTCTTTCCCGAAGCAAGCCGATACGTCCAGCCATCTGCGTTGCCAGACGCAGACGAACCTGATCAAGGTGTGCTTCCAGCTCCAAGCGGCTACGGACGATCTGCTCGGCTGCGGCTGTCGGTGTTGCCGCACGATAATCTGCAACAAAATCAGCAATCGAGGTATCGACTTCGTGACCAACCGCCGAAATGATCGGCAGCTTTGATCCGGCAATCGCTCTAGCAACGATCTCTTCATTAAACGACCAGAGGTCTTCCAGTGATCCTCCGCCTCTACCGACAATCAACACCTCAGCCTCGCCCTGTCGGTTCAAATCCTCTATTGCTTCGACAATCTCCGCTGCCGCGTATTCACCCTGAACCCGGACCGGCTTTAAAATAACCCGTACACCGGCGGTATTACGACGAAAAACCTGTAACATATCATGCAACGCCGCGCCGCTACCTGAGGTCACGATCCCGATCGTTATCGGAAAATCCGGCAACTGTCGTTTTCTGCTGCCTGCAAATAATCCTTCAGCATCGAGTTTTTCTTTTAACTGGTCAAAGGCAACCTGCAGGCTACCGGCTCCGACCACCTCAAGAGAGTCGACCATAAACTGCATATCGCCACGTTGTTTATAGACGGTCATCCGCCCCCGACAAACGACCTGTTGGCCATCTTCAGGTTTGAATTTCAACAACCTGGCCGAGCCACGAAACATCACCGCCCTGACCTGGGCCTTTGCGTCTTTCAACGTCAGATACAGGTGCCCGGATGCCGGTCTGGACAGGTTGGAAATCTCGCCGACAACGGCAACCTGCATAAAATTATCTTCTATTGTCTCCTGCAGCAGATCAACCAGCTGACTGATGCTCAGGGGACTTGTTGTTAAGGCCATCCATCCTCACAAGATGTTGGGGTTTACAATTGACATTGCGCCATCTATTCACTATATATAGCGCAACTTAATGCCTGAAAGGAAATCAGATGTCGCGTCCGTACGTGGTTGTTGTTGCGAGTGAAAAAGGTGGAGTTGGTAAAACAACCCTCGCAACCAATCTGGCAATCTATCTAAAGGCTCTGCATGATGATGTGCCGGTGACCCTGTGCAGTTTTGATAATCACTTTTCCGTTGACCGGATGTTCCGCATAAATGAACCGGCTGACAATGGCGACGTCGTCTCCCTGTTTAATGGCCAACCACCGGAGCAAGTTCTTCAACTTGGTGAATTCGGCGTACAGTTTATCACGTCCAACAACGATTTCAGTGAGCTTAGACATAAAATCACAACGGACAATATTTTATCCTGTACACTTAGCAAATCAAACATGGGTGGCATCCTGATTATTGACACCCGTCCGGATCTTGATGTTTTTACCCGCAATGCCCTGTATGCTGCAGATCGGGTTATTGTCCCGATAAAAGATGCCCCGTCACTAGAAAACTGCAAACACCTGTATGAATTCTTCGACCAAAACAACCTTAAACGCTCTGCCTTGCGGATCCTCCCCTGTCTGATCGACTCACGGATCCATTACGAGGGACCGTTTCGCAACCCCTACCAATTACTTAAAGCCTACGCGATCAATCGTGGTTATCGCTGCATGGAAGGGTTTATTGCCAAGAGTCCAAAGGTTGAATCGTTAAACACCAATCCGGAAGGGAATATTTACCCAGTTCTGACCCACGGCCGTGGTACCGAGGTTCACACCCAACTGTCGCATATCGCCCGACAAGTTTTCCTCTCATACAAAGATAATGACTACCTCCGGCTTGATGATGTCGCCGAAACCATACAACGCGATGCGGAACAACGGAATAATGCATTCCAAAACCGCTTACACGGTCTGCACCCATCCTGCCTGTTTTGTGACACCAGCTTGGTCTCCAGCGACGGCATTGGCCCTAGTGGCTATTTTTGCGCATCGGCATCTGGCAACATCAATGCTTTTATTGAAGAAAAATGTTTTATCGATATGATTTTTCACTATTTTTATGACCATACACACTCGGGTTCTGACAACACTGCACTCAGTGAACTGTTTCGAGAATCGACGCAACATTCATATTTTGCGCTGAAACGTGCACCACGTACCCGCAATTTTTATCAACAACAGGTAGCTTTTTACCGTTTTGATGATGAGGGCCTTGAAGTGTCACACAAGATCATCGACTTGAAGGAATTTGATGGCCGACTGTTACATCGCGAACGCTCGAAATTATTCAGCCTGATGTCGGCAACACTTTTTGACCAAGACAACATGCTCAATGATGACAGTCTTATTATTCGAAAAGTCAGCTCGGATTTTCCTGATGAAATTCTTTATGAAGAGAACTACAGCCGTTTTCAGGCAGTGGCAAACCGGATAACCAGTCAGTTTATTGAAAACTAGATGGTTGATCTGTGCCTATAGAGAGACCAGACTGGAAGCAAACACCAGTTCAATCGAAGCATCCTGCAACTGCTCCTTTTCCAGACGTAGTGCAGCAATTGTCTCCGGATAAGGGTGACAGATACCGACCGCCGTCCCATTCTGTTTTGCCCGCTTGATCAAACGTCTGACTTCAACCCTGATCGCCTCGACATCAGCCACGTTGTCGAGAAAAACATCCCGTACCGAAGTCGGTACGCCGACCCGCACTGCTTCGCGTTTGACCACCGAATGCGCTGTTGTCCGGCTATCAATAAAAAACAGCCCGTACTCACGCATAATTGACAACACGGTGCGCATCCCATCAGAATATTCTGTGTACCTTGAGCCCATATGATTATTGGCACCTGAAGCGTAGGGCACCGCTTTAATCATAGAGATAACCCTCTTCCGGATTTCTTCATCTGACTGCCCCAACAATAAGGCACCGCTACCGGGGTTTGTTTCGGGATAACTCTGTGGCTCCATCGGAACATGAATCATCACTTCCTGCCCCGATCGGCTGGCCAGCAAAGCAACTTCAGTCGCCAGCGGCTCGCCGGGAAGGACAGAAAACGTTACCGAGAGATCGAGCTCGATCAACTGTTGAGCGACAGCAAGGCTACGCCCAAGATCATCCATGATAATTGACAGCCGCGGTTTGGAGCTTACGACCGGCGGCGGCGGGATAACCATTTCGCCAACCTCAAATTGCATAACAGCTCCAAGTGAGCCTTTACGATAAATACGGACTTCGCCGGTATTTTTATTGCGATCATCAATAATTTCCGGGAAGCGACTCTGCAGTCTGGACTGTAACCGGTCCAGAACCGTGGTGGTTGGCATCGTACCACCGACATTGTAATGCAGCAGATCAGGATCACGTTGAATATCTATCTGCTCAAGCTTGAAACCGCTACGCAATAAAACGCTTTCTATTTCAACCGCGAGATCATCTGACAACAACCGAGGCGCTTCGACCACAACCGGACCACGCACCAGATAGAGTGCCGCCAGAGAGAGTATCGTTAAAATAATACCGGCCATAACAATCTGCGGCTTGAGGCCATTTGCAGTTGTCGGGGAATTGCTACGCTTCTTCTTTTTTGTTTTTTTTCTGGTCGTCATAATCCGAAAATTAATCCATTTTCTGGTCAAGATGACTAAAAACTGTCCACCCTTTCAAAAGTTCAAGAGCACGCATAAGTTGAGTGTCATCCAAATCCTGGTCAGTCAAAAGATTCTGCTGGTTATTGTCCATAGCAGCTTTACCATTTAAGACAGGTTCAAAATGATTGTCCAGATCTTTTTCCCTGAGCTGAGACTGTGCATCATCCTTAATTACTTTTGTTTGCTTTACGATAACATCTGGTTCAATTCCAGAAGCCTGGATAGATCTGCCTGAAGGGGTAAAATAACGCGCAGTTGTCAAACGCAGGCCGGAATCATCGTTTAACGGTATAATTGTCTGGACTGAACCCTTGCCAAAACTACGGGTGCCAAGAACAATGGCACGACGGTGATCTTGTAATGCCCCGGCAACAATCTCGGCCGCGCTGGCACTCCCGGCATTAACCAGAACAACAATTGGATAAGCCGGTTCTGTGTCAGCCTGATGGGCAGAAAACTTCATATCACTCTGATTGTTGCGCCCTTCGGTATAAACAATCAAACCGCGCTCAATAAAAACATCCGACACCTTCACTGCCTGATCGAGCAGACCGCCAGGGTTATTGCGCAGATCAAGGATCAACCCCTTCAAGTCGCCATTACTCTCCTTATGTAAACGCTGCAGACCTTCTTTCAGATCGCTATCGGTTTTCTCCTGAAACTGCACGAGTCGAACACAAGCGTATCCTGGTTCCAGGGTTCTAGCCTTGACACTATTGATCTTGATAATTTCACGTTCAATCTCAAACAATTTTGGCGATGTTGAACCGGCGCGCATAACTCCGATTTCAACTATTGAACCTGATTTTCCCCGGAGCAATTTAACTGCATCCATGATCCCCATCGCACTGGTCTCATTACCGTTGATGAGCACTATGCGGTCACCCGGCATAAGTCCGACTTTATCAGCCGGAGTATCCTCAATCGGCGTAACAACAGTCAGCATGCCGTCACGTAAGGAGATCTCGATGCCGATCCCGCCGAACTCGCCTTTTGTTTCAACCTGCATCTCTCTATAGTCGTCCGGAGTCATAAAGCTGGAATGCGGATCAAGAACTGCCAGCATCCCCTTGATTCCACCGTACACAAGCTCTTTCATGTCGACTTCTTCAACATAATTCTGGCGCACAATGGAAAGAACATCAGTGAACAGTTTTAGCTCCTGATAAGGGGTTTCGGCCTGTGCATCCAGTGGGTGGTTCAAGGAGCCGAACGACAACAGTCCGGCACAAAGGATAACCGCTAAAGCAACAATGATCGGTGTATAATTTCTTTGCATCAGTCACTCTCCGTAAAAACGGGGTCAGCGTCTTTCAATCCAGAGGAGCGGGTCAATCGGTGTGCGCCCCTTTCGGACTTCAAAATATACATAATCTGCATTTTCAAAACCGGTATAAGCGATTAGATCACCTTTTTCAACGGTTTCATCAGTTTTCTTCAACAATTTTTGCACTTGAGCATAAAGCGTATAGTATCCGCCGCCATGATCTATGATAATCAGGTTACCATACCCCTGGAACCGTTTGGCAAATGCGATGCGCCCATCCCAGACCGCTTTGACTCCGGTGGAATCATTGGCAAAAATATCGACACCATGATTCTCCAGCAACGTACCAAGTTCGGCATGTTTGTGTTTACCAAAAGCTGTCTTTATTCTGCCTTCTACCGGCCAGGGGAGCGTCCCCTTTTGTAGATGGAACAAGGAAACAGCGCCCTGGCCACTCCCGGTGCCGCCTGATTCCAGTTCAGAGACAAGGACTGTCAGTCTCTCGGCTCTCGCCTTGAGGCCAGAAGCCATTCTATCAAGTGCAGAGCGGTCTTTGCGCACAACAGCCAGGTAGCGTTTCTTCAGTCGAGCAGTTCGTTTAAGCGCAGTCTCTTCAGTTTTTAATGTATTGGCAACCCGTTGTCGGTTTTTCTTTGTCGCAGACAGGCGAGTGAGTGAAGACTGTCGCCGTTCAACCCGCTTGCGGAACTCAACAAGTAACTCTCGGTCATGCTTAACGACCCGGTCAAGATAATCGTAATCTTCTAAAAGACCGGAGATATTTTGTGACGAGAACAAGGTCTTCAGCACCCCCGCTTCCTCTGATTTATACAGGGAGACTAATCGTTTTTGTACTTGAGTCTGTAATTGTTCTACTTCATCTTTACGCTTCTTTAGCTCAACATTCTCACCAGCAATAGTTTTATCGATTTTTTTCAGGCGAATTTTTTCCTTGGCAACCCTCTTTTTCAGGCTGACAAGTTGCCGGTCAACGCTGTTGAGGTCTTTAAGGACGTCATTTTCAACCGACTCCTTGCGCGCAATATCCGCCAGTGTTTTTTCGAGTCGCTGCTCAATTGCCTCAAGTTGCTGTCGACTTTTATCCAGATCATCGGCAGCACCGACACCGGTAATGCTCACAGCCAGTAATGACCAACAAAGCGTCAAAATCACGACCAATTTATGTCTGTGGTTGCCGTTCAACACCGTCTAAATCCGGACAAACTTGCGTAAAGAAATGAGACTGCCGAGTAGCCCGAGCAATATCCCCGTAGAAAGGACCATGATTTGATAATCAAGTGGCAAAAACACGATTGTTTCCACGCCAGAAGCGAGAAACAATGTAGCCAAACCGCCGTGTAAAATAAATGAAAACAGCAGATAAGAGAAGGCAATCGCCAGGCCACCACCAATCCCGCCCTGCATAGCCCCCTCAAGCAAAAAAGGGGATTTTATAAACATAGATGTGCCACCGACCAGAGACATTACTTCAAGCTCATCACGACGGGCATAGACCGTCAACTTGATCGTATTCGAAACAATAAATAGTGTAGCAAACAATAAAAAACCGCCTAGCACTGCTCCGGCAATTCGCAGCAGATTCAAAACGGCATCAAACCGATCCAACCAGTCTTGACCATAACGAAAATCCTCATAACCTTTTTTCAGCTTCAACTGACTGACAATCCGCGCAACTCCAGCACGATTTCTCGCATCCTTATGCAATGTAAGGCGCAGTGAAGCTGGCAAAAAGTCGTCTTCAAGTCCATCGAGAAGAATCGCATCGTCACCAAGGCGCTCACGAAAATCTTTAAATGCTTGCTGCCGGGTTGTATAAACTACGTCAAGCACTTCAGGGATTGATTTAGCATCCTTGATCATAGCGGACAAGCGTGATTTTGCCGGGACATCATCCAAGTAGGCTACTACTTGGACTTCACGACTCCAATGTTGAGTCATCGCCTGAACATTCAGGACAATAATTGCGAAAAAAGCGAGCAGACATAATGAAACAGTGACGGTTCCAATGGTTGCGGTACACAAAACCGGGCTCTGGCGCATATTGCGCAGGGCCCGACGAATGAGATAAATCAGTTTTCCAAACAAAATTGTCTACTTTCTAACATTTAAGGAATCCAGTCATCTGCCAGGCGGCCGTTCTCCAGGGTAATTTGCCGCCGAGGAAAACGTCGGATCATTTCTCGATCATGTGTCGCCAGTAAGACCGTGGTACCGCGTGCATTCGCTCCTTTAAACAGATCCATAATGTCGAGCGTCACTTCCGGATCAAGATTACCGGTCGGCTCGTCAGCCAGCAGAACCAACGGCTCCATAACCAGCGCACGGGCAATAGCAACACGCTGCTGTTCACCGCCAGACAACTCCAGGGGGTGCTTGGTCAGTTTATGTTCCAATCCGACATTTTTCAGCATCTGATAAACTTTTTTACTGACTTCGTAGCGTTTGCGACCGCGCACTTCAAGTGGGAATGCTACATTTTCGAAGATAGTTCTACTTTGGATAAGCTTGAAATCCTGAAATACAATACCGAGTTGACGGCGCAGGTAGGGTATTTTTGCAGACCCCATTCGGGTGACGTTCTGGCCATTGATCAGAATCTGACCACGCGTTGGTCGCTCTGCAACGTAGAGCAACTTCATGAGAGTTGATTTGCCTGCACCGGAGGGCCCGGTAATATAGACAAAATCCCCTTTGGGTATTTTCAGATTTATATCTTCAAGTGCATTTCCGTCTTTGCTGTAAGATTTGCACAGGTTGTAAAGCTGAATCATGATGGACTCGCAAAATAAGGAACGGTTAAACAAAAATGGAGGCTTTTTGCAACGCTGTCACCACTCACTATAGGGACTGCCGGTCAAAGAGAGCAAGTCACTACCACTATGCACGTCAAACACTCCCCCTTCAGCCAGATCCCCACTGTCCGGCATCGGATCTGGAGGGACAACCTTCCAGGTTGTTGTTGATGTAGTGAATGGATCTTTAGGAATTGCTCTTAGATAACGTGTGGAGACCAGCTCATCAAGCGATTCCGGGTATTTGGCTTTATCTGCATAGAAAGCATCGATCGACTGACGCATCTGGTATAAATCCTCCAGCAACACTTCTTCACGCGCCCGGATGGTGTACCTGATATAGCTCGGTGTAGCAATTGCTGCCAGAATGCCGATGATAGTCATCACTGCCATCAATTCTATCAGCGTAAACCCTTTTCTTGTTTTCAATATATGCTGCATATTCATATTTTTTACCAAGTTATGTATAAGGAGCCATCGAGTGCCGTGCCGTCACTTTGGGAGTAGACATCATAAATATCGTCACCGCCCCAACTGGTAGAATCAGGGTCATCTTTATACGACCTTAACCCCCACCCATCATCATAGCGGTCAAAAGGGTCTTTAGGAATACGTCGCAGGTACTTTTTCGGCGAGGGGTAAAGATCACCCCACTCCTTACCTTTAACGAGTTCTTCCAACCCTTCGGGATAACCGTTTTCATCTACAGCTACGGTAATTTTCTTTGCAGCCTTGGCCTTTTCAAAATCTGCCTTGTAACGGTCGATTGCACTGCGCATTTCCCGCAGGGCACGCTGCAATTCAATCTCTTTGGTTCGTTTGACCGTCACTTCTGCCATCGGCAAAACCGCAGTGGCCAGGATCGCCAGGATGATCATGGCGATCAGGACTTCGATAAAAGTCAGGCCTTTTTCAGAACGCAACATTCGCATAGTGTTGTTTACTGAATTTCAATCTGGAACGGTTCCACCTGAGTTTTAAGGCGCTCACCGGCAGACGATCTAAAGTTTACACGGTTCGGTCGCACAACCGCCGTTCCAGATGCTGTTGCCTTGAAAAATATTCTGGCCAGCGTACCGCTGCCATTGGCACCGGCAGATCCGACACCCTGCTTGCTGCCAAAAATAATCTCACCGCGCCCCGGATTCGGACTAGAAGTAAAGATCGTTGTCTGACCGGTCTGCTTCAGAAAATCACCTTCTTCGGTCCGTACATACTCAAGCAGGTGCTGGTCGTAGTTGACAAAGAGTGGCGCGCTCGACAGACTCTCGACCTCACCAACCTGGAGTTCTAGAGAAAACACTTCACCAACCTTAACTAACTGTGTGCCGGCTAAAAAGACCTTCGGTACCGACTGAGGGACGGCGATATTGGTTTCTGGCAGTGTCTCTACCGGAACCGCAGGCGTTGTGACAGGTATGGTTGTAGTGACTTCAAGCGGCTGCGTCGGATCAATTATTGACGGATCGGTTATTACCGGTTCCGACGGAGACTCAATTACTTCTGGGTCTAATTGATCTACAAC
>CBDUUF010000013.1:0-12954 GCA_965370375.1 uncultured Desulfuromonadaceae bacterium | reverse complement strand
GAGCGCCAAGATGCATTAGTCTAAGGTTTACATGGTACTATACTGAAGACCGCACACTGCCCTTCTCACAGGAGCTACCAGATGGAGATAAATTTCAAGAAAAACAGTCCTGAAGTCGAGGAGCGTATTGCTGAGCTGATGAGCCTGGTCGGGGTGCATCACCCGCGCATCATTCGTGAGATGATCCTTTCGGCTTTGAAAGCTGGCCACGATATCGATTATCTGGCGGATTTGAAGTTGATTCGGACGACAATGAAGGAGATGCGCTTTACCAGCAAAGTGTTCGGTCCCTATCGGGGTCGGCGTAAAGTGACTATTTTCGGTTCAGCCCGTAATGAGCCGGATGATGCGATTTATCAGAAGTGTGTCCGCTTTGCCCGCATGTTGGCTGATCGCGGCTATATGGCAATCACCGGCGGCGGTGGCGGGATTATGCAGGCCGGCAACGAGGGTGCCGGTTCAGAAAATTCGTTTGCAGTCAATATCCAGTTGCCGTTTGAACAGGATACTAACCCGGTCATGTCGGACAGTGATCGGGTGATCATGTATCAGTATTTTTTTAATCGCAAGGTCGCCTTTCTGAAAGAGGCGGACGCCATTGCGCTGTTTCCGGGTGGATTTGGTACTCTGGATGAGTTTATGGAAGCACTCACCCTTATTCAAACCGGCAAAACCCCGCCGATCCCTCTGGTTTTGATCGATAGCGATGCGGGCGACTACTGGGAGAAGTGGTTTTCTTTTCTCAAGGAAACCTTATTGGTCAAAGGGTTGATCTCCGGCGAGGACTTCAGCCTTTTCACCATCACCCGTGATCCCGAAGAGGCGGTACAGGTAATTGATGATTTTTACCGGGTCTATCATTCAGGCCGTTACGTCGGCGAGACGCTGGTGCTCCGGCTGAATAAACCGCTCGATTCAGAGCACCTGCAAATTTTGACAAGTGAATTCAGCGCAATACTGGCTCCAGGCAGCCGCTTCAGGGTGACCGGGCCGTTGCCGAAGGAAGCGGATCAGCCGGATCTGGCTGATCTGCCGCGCATTGCGTTTGAATTTAATCGGCGAAATTTCGGGCTGCTTATGGCCTTCATTCACCGGCTGAATTCATTTTGAGAAGCTAGCAGCCTGTCGGACTAGCAATAAACTGGCTGCTAGGCCTGTCATCTCGAACAACGAGAGAGATCTTTTTTGGTAACAGATTTCTCTCTGCGATCGAAATGACAAAGGCTTTCAAGATTTTTCGTTTTCTGCATAAGACGATATGAAAACTATTATTCAGTCTCCTGCAACTTATGACAGAACAGGCAGCGGTATTTGGGCGGGTGATCCTTCGAGAAGACGACGTCTTGATCATTGTGGCACTCT
Source organism: uncultured Desulfuromonadaceae bacterium (assembly GCA_965370375.1). GTDB lineage: Bacteria > Desulfobacterota > Desulfuromonadia > Desulfuromonadales > UBA2294 > Kmv16. The sequence continues at coordinate 11,592 of CBDUUF010000013.1, read as the reverse complement.
TCACAATGTTTTTCGGCCGCTTTTTTGCCATCTTTTTTGACAATTTCATAGTACGGCAGATGGGTCTCATCTGCTGGAATGCGATGGGTGGTCTCTTGTGGAGCGACCGCTAAAAAGGCGACGATGCCAACGCCAATGGCCAGTAGCAGTAAATCTCTTTTACGTTCTTTTTTCATTACAATCCTGTCTTGTCAATTCTGCTGTGCTGATCAGCTACGGCAGAAGATGTTACTCGGACTTGATGAACACCAGGTAGATCACCAGGGAAACAATAGCGACGCCGCCGACGATAAAGATAACCAACGCTTCGTTACCGATGCCGGTTTCGCCCAGCGAGGTCTCCTGTGAAGCGGTGTAGGCGAGCAGTTCGGCAAAGCCGACGATGCCGATCACTGTTGCCAGCAGCAGCCGCCACTTCATGACCATGCAGATAACGATTATTACAGCAACAGTTCCGAGAAAGTAGGGACTGTGCATTAATTCAGAAATTTGTGAATCCTTGAAGAAGCGAACGATCTCTTCAGTGCGTAAATTACGCAAAACGGCAAAAAACTTATCGATGAAATCCATCGGTTTATCCCCCGAAATTAGTTGTCATAAAATGCGTTGTTTTTTCCTTTTGATCGAATTGTAAATAGTAGCAGTAATTAATCAGCAAGGAAAGTATAAACAGCTTAATCTCCTTGACTTTGCGCCGGTCATTCTCCTACGATGATCGATCGTATTGAATCAGAAAAAGAGAGGGTTTAAAGCATGCCGGAGCGGGCAATAGGTATATTTGATTCCGGGGTTGGTGGACTGACGGTGCTCAAGGAAGTCGCTCGCTTGTTACCGCAGGAAGAACTGTTTTATGTCGGTGATACCGCACGCGTACCGTATGGCACCAAGAGCCCGGAAACAGTCAGGCGATATGCTGTTGAATCGGCCGGATTTCTTGCTCAGCAAGGCGTGAAAATGCTGGTGGTTGCGTGCAATACAGCATCGGCGGTAGCCGTTAACGAATTAGCCAGTCAATTTCAGATTCCTGTTATCGGTGTGATTGAGCCCGGCAGTCGTCGTGCGGCAACCTTGACTACAAATCGCCGGGTCGGCGTCATCGGTACCGAGGGGACAATCAAGAGCGGAGCTTATGCCCGGGCGATCAAGTCGGATGATCCGGCTATAGAGGTTGTCTCGGCGGCTTGTCCGCTGTTTGTTCCGCTGGCCGAAGAGGGTTGGCATGAACATCGGGTCGCCGAGATCGCCGCCGGCGAGTATCTGGCACCGTTGCTTGACGCCGGAGTCGATACCCTGGTCCTCGGATGTACACATTACCCTATGTTGAAAAAAACCTTACGCACTATCTTAGGCGACGGCATTCAGCTGGTTGACTCGGCCGAAGAGACGGCCAAGGTAGTAGTAGACACTTTACCGTCTGTCGGTGCAAATCAGGCGGGTAAAGGGTCAGTCCGGTTTTTTGTTACCGATGTTCCGGACAGGTTCAGTCGGGTTGGCAGCGCTTTTCTCGGAAGAAATCTGGAATTTGTTGAACAGGTGAATTTATGAATAAACGAACAGTTATTTATCTTGGTATTGCCGCGATCATTATCGTCTTTTGTTTGCTCTGGCTGCTTGGTCGGTCGGGCTCGAACAATCAACAACTGGTGGTCAGTCCAAATGCGCCGGTACCGGTTGCGGCGGTTGATACCGAGCGTGATGTTACGCTCTATTTCGCCAGTGCTGACGCGACTCAGTTGCTAAGTGTGACCGATCGGATCGGCTGTGTCGATGAACAAAGTTGTCTACGGGGGATAGTTGAAACTCTGATTAAAGGTCCTGTTGCAGATGGTTTGCCGGTTATTCCCGTTAAGACCCAGTTGAACAGTGTGCGGATTGAAGAAGATATGGCTATTCTCGATTTTGATGCGCAGCTGGCCGATGGTCACCCGGGTGGAAGTCAGAGTGAACTGCTCACCGTTTATGCCCTGACGAATTCAGTCGCTGTAAATTTCCCGCACCTGCGGCGGGTACTGATTACAATCGATGGCGCTGCGGTTGATACCCTGAAAGGGCATGTTGATCTGCGTCGGCCATTGTTGCCAGATTTTTCGTATTCAAGGCGCAATATAAATTCCGTCAAGAAAGAGGACTAACGTCGATGAACAGATTTTTAAAAGCGCTCGATGCGAACATCCTGGTTCTCGACGGAGCCATGGGGACCATGCTGCAGGAACGTGGTCTGCCGCCCGGCGGTTGTCCGGAAGCAATGAACCTGAACTCGGCTGATGTTGTCGCCAGCGTGCATCGTGAATATGCCGAGGCCGGAGCCGATATTTTGGTGGCTAATACCTTTGGTGGCAGCCGCTCAAAGCTGGCGCATTATGGCCTTGAGGCGCAGGTGCATGAGATCAATGTGCGCGGGGTGGAGATTGCCCGAACGGCGGCGGATAATGATCAATTTGTCGCCGGCACAATCGGCCCGACCGGGCGTTTTCTTGAGCCGGTTGGTGATGCCGTCTTTGATGAAATGGTCGATATATTCGGCCAGCAGGTCAAGGCATTTGCCGCTGCCGGTGCCGACCTGATCACCCTGGAAACGTTCCTCGATATTTCGGAAATAAGAGCCGCTGCTATCGCCTGTCGCGAGTTTTCAGATCTACCGTTTATTGCCCAGTTGACCTTTGACGATGGCGGTAGAACCGTCCTTGGCACTCCTCCGGAAGCTGCGGCGGTAACGCTTGATGCCTTACAGGCCGATGTGATCGGCTCTAACTGTGGACTCGGGATCGACGGTATTTTCGATGTCCTCGACAAGATGCGGACGGTGACCAATCGACCGCTCATCGCCCAGGCCAATGCCGGATTGCCGGTGCTGGTCGATGGCGAGACAATTTTCCCGGCCACGCCGGATGAAATGACCCTGTACCATGACCGACTGATCGCCACCGGAGTTCGGGTAATCGGTGGTTGCTGCGGAACGACACCGGCACATATCCGGGCGATTAAGCAGGCCCTGGAAGGTCGGGACGTACTTTGGACACCACCATCACGACGTGGCTTCCTATCCAGTCGTAGTTCCGTGGTTCCGGTCGGCAGCGGTGCGCCGTGTGCAATCATCGGAGAGAGGATTAATCCGACCGGCAAAAAAGCCTATAGTGCCGAATTGATCGCTGGGAAAACTGCCTATATCCGGCGTGAGGCGCAGACTCAGGTTGAAGCTGGTGCGACCCTGCTCGATATCAATTGCGGCGCGCCCGGCGTCGATGAACCGGCCGCCCTGGAGCGTGCGGTGTTTGCTGTCAACGGCGTGGTCAATGTGCCGCTGGTGCTCGATTCATCCGATCCGATCGCCCTAGAAAAAGGGCTCAAGGCGGCGGATGGCAAAGTGCTGATTAATTCGGTTTCCGGTGAGGAAAAGAGTCTGGCTATCGTGTTGCCGTTGGCGGCCAGATATGGTGCAGCAGTGGTCGGGCTGACCCTGGATGAGACCGGAATTCCGGAGACGGCTGCCGGACGCATCGCTATCGCTGGTCGGATTCTGGAGCGGGCTGAAGCGGCCGGTTTGCCGAAGCAGGATCTGATTATTGATTGTCTCACCTTGACCGTATCGGCTGAACAGGAGCGGGCGGTTGAAACCTTGCGGGCTCTGCGTGGTGTTCGTGATGAGCTCGGTTTGGCGACGGTTCTCGGTGTCAGCAATATCTCATTCGGCCTGCCGAACCGCTCTGTACTCTCATCGGCATTTTTTGCCATGGCCATCGAAGCCGGTCTCGGCGCCGCCATCATCAATCCGAAAGAGGAGCGGATGATGGACGCCTATCGGTCGGCAATGGTGTTGCTGAATCATGACCAGCGTGCTGAACAATACATCGCAAGTTACGCTAATGTCGAAGTTGTCGAATCAGCGAGGGTGACGGAATCAGCTGGAATCCGCGAGCAATTGAGCGCGGCAATTATCGAAGGCGACGCCGAGGGGATTCTGGCCTTGGTCGAAGCCGCACTGGCCGAAGGGCTGTCGTCGTTACAGGTCAGCAACGAAGGGTTGCTGCCGGGACTCGAAGAGGTCGGTCGCCGCTTTGGCAAAAATCAGGTTTTTCTGCCCCAGGTCATGCTTTCGGCTGAAACCATGCAGGTCGCCTTTGCCCGCCTGAAACAGGAGCTTGGCGCTAGCGAAGTAAAGCCGTTGGCAAAAATTCTGATGGCGACCGTTGAAGGGGATATTCACGATATCGGCAAAAATATCGTTTGCACGCTGTTGGAGAATCATGGCTTTGAGGTGCATGATCTCGGCAAGAACGTGGCGGCACAAAAGATTCTCGATGAGGCGCTAAGGTTGAAGGTTGACGCGGTTGGCCTCTCGGCTTTGATGACCACCACCCTGCAGCAGATGGAGACGACAATCGGGCTGTTGCGCGATGCCGGGATCAAGGTTTTGACCATGGTTGGCGGTGCTGTAGTGACCCAGGATTATGCGGATGAAATCAACGCCGATCTCTATGCGGAAGACGCGCTGGAAGCGGTTCGTAAAATCAAGGAACTTTTCACAGAAAAGACGGTCTGATCACTTGCGTCATTTCGCGTAGTATGATAACAATGGCTTGTTTATACGACCTTTTTTGGATCATTAAAACCAATGGTAGTCGGATTTAATCATAATTTTCGCTATAAAGGCGAAGTCTTTCACGTTCAGACTGAAGATGGCGGTTTGAACACGACCAATATTATTACCCTCCTCTATCGTGGCGGGACCATTCTGGCCCGGCAAAAGACCTCTTATGCTGACATCGCCAAGGTCGACAACCTGAACAAGGTTGTCGAGGAGTTGATGAAGGAACAGCATAAGGAGATGTTGAAGCGGTTGAAGACCGGCGAATTTGACCAGCGGGTCGAAGAAATTTTGTCCGGTAAAAAACTGGCGCCGGTCGAGTCAGAGTCTGCAGCTACTGTTTCCTCGGCAGCTGAGCCTGCAGTCGAGGTTAAGCCGGAACCGACCCCAGCACCTGAACCATCGGTCGCTGCGCCTGTTGTTGAGGAGATCGAAGAAGTTATTCCGGTGCTGGAAGAGGATCTTGAAGAGGTTGAGGAAGCTGAACCGGAGTTTGATCTGGACGATGTGATTTTATCCTACCTTATGGGTGGTGACGATAAGTAGTTTTTGTGACGGCAGTTGCTTGTAGGCAACTGCCGCTGTTTTTTTAGATAAGGCTAAAGACAAAAAGGCAAGATCGGCGGGGCGCGTCCCGCCAGACGCCTTACTTTTTGTCCAGACGGCAACAAAAAGTAAGCAAAAAATGCCTCTTCCCTGCGGGAGGCATCTCTATCTTTGTCGTGGGGCAGGTTTTAATAGCCGGGACTGAATTGATCCGGGCCTGTTGCAGCCCTGTTTACATGATGATAACTGGAGAGAAAAGCTTTGTCATTTCGAACGGCAGAGAGAAATCTGGTTCTTTTTGGTTTTTTATAAAAAGGCGGGTTAAAGCACAGAAGTAAAAAGTTTTTAAATTAACAATGAGAACAGATTTTTATATAGCCGCCCGACAATCGGTCAGGCACAGGGAGAAAAAAGTAGATGCTCGATAAAGCTACCGTAACAGAGTTGGAGCAGACTGCCCGGAAGATGCGGGTCGAAATTCTCAAGATGCTCAATCAGGCCAAGTCCGGACATACCGGCGGCAGCCTGTCGGCGATTGATGCGTTGACGGTTTTGTTTTTTAACGAGATGCGCCATGACCCGTCGAACCCGAAGTGGAGTGATCGGGACCATTTTATCCTCTCCAAGGGGCACGCGGCACCGGCACTGTACGCCTGTCTGGCAGAGTCCGGTTATTTCCCGATGGAAGACCTGAAAACTTTGCGGCGGCTCGGCAGTCATCTGCAGGGTCATCCGGATATGAATAAAACTCCCGGGGTTGAAGTCTGTACCGGTTCACTCGGTCAGGGGATCTCTCAGGCGGTCGGCATGGCGCTGGCTGCGCGGCTTGATGGTCGCTCCGCACGCACCTACACCCTGCTCGGTGATGGTGAACTGCAGGAAGGTCTGGTCTGGGAGGCAGCTATGGCGGCGGCGCATTTCAAGCTCGACAACCTGTGCGCCATCGTCGATTGCAACGGTCTGCAGATCGACGGCGATGTTGAAAAAGTTATGGGTATAGCTCCGGTCGGCCCGAAATTTCTCTCGTTCAACTGGCATGTGCTGGAAGTTGATGGGCATTGCATTGCAGCAATCGATCAGGCGCTGACTGAAGCGAAAACGATTAAGGGCAAACCGACGATGATCATCGCCCGGACGGTCAAGGGCAAGGGGGTACCGTTCTTTGAGCACAAGGCAAGCTATCATGGCGTCCCGCCGAGTAATGATGAGTTGAAAGAGGCCCTTACAATACTTGAGCCATAAAAGCAGTGTCATTCCCGAGGGTGTAATCGGGAATCCAGATTTTAAGACCATGGATCCCCGATAGAATAATTCGGGGATGACAGACGTTTTTGTAAATAACTCAGATTTGTGCTGAATAGTCACAAACAACGAATATATACCGCTCACCTTTTTGAGAGGATTAAGATCTTGAGTAAAGAAATGATTGCGACCAGAGATGCTTATGGCAAAACCTTGCTTGAACTGGGACATGAGAACCCGGATGTAGTTGTGCTTGATGCCGACCTGTCAGGGTCGACGAAAACTGCCCTGTTCGCCAAAGAATTTCCCGAGCGTTTCTTCAATATGGGGATTGCCGAGTCAAACATGGTCGGGGTGGCCGCTGGTCTGGCGGCTGGTGGCAAGGTGCCGTTCGCTTCGACTTTTGCAGTGTTTGCTGCCGGGCGGGCTTTTGAGCAGATCCGTCAGGCGTTGGCCTATCCGGGTCTGTCGGTCAATATCGTTGCTACCCACGGTGGTATTACCGTCGGCGAAGACGGCGGTTCGCATCAGGCGATCGAAGATCTGGCAATTATGCGCGCTCTGCCGAATATGACGGTGCTCTGTCCGGCCGACGGTCCGGAGACCTCAGCCGCCATTCGTGCTGCTGCAGCGCATGACGGGCCGGTTTATGTCCGTCTCGGTCGGGCCAAGGTGCCGGTTGTTTTTGCTTCGGGTTGTGAATTCGTTATTGGTAAAGGGGCTCTGCTGCGTCCCGGTACGGATGTTACTTTCATCACTACCGGACTGATGACCGCGCAGGCGATTGAAGCGGCGGAAATTCTTCAGGCTGATAATATTTTCGCGCGGGTTGTTCATATCGGTTGTATCAAGCCGCTCGATGCAGACCTGGTCTTGCAGGCGGCCCGGGAGACCGGCGCCATTGTTACGGCTGAAGAGCATTCAGTGATCGGTGGACTCGGCGGGGCGGTTTGCGAAGTCCTGGCCGAAGGCCATCCGACACCGGTCGAGCGCGTCGGCTTGCGTGATGTGTTTGGCCAGTCCGGTACCGGTGATGATCTTCTGGTGCACTACGGTCTGACGCCGAGCAATCTGGTCGAGGCAGCGCAAAGGGTGTTGCGCAGAAAATGACCCCGGGCGTTTGCCGGCCTCTCCGTGACCAGCGCGGAGCGGCATTGCTGGTTGTTCTGGTCATGGTTATCATCGTCGGTCTGGTCGCCGGTATCGCCGGCACTTCCTGGCAGACGATCCGACAGCGCGCCCGCGAAGCCGAGTTGTTCTGGCGTGGTGATCAGTATCGTCAGGCGATTCAAAGTTATTATGAATATGGTGCAGGCGGGAGTCGCAATCGGGCCGGACAATACCCGGCCAAGTTGAAGGACCTGCTTAAAGACCCGCGCTCGCTCGCCCCGAAAAAGCATATTCGTCGGCTTTTTGTCGATCCTATGACCGGTGGCGACTGGGAGTTGATTAAGGACAAGGGCGGTCGAATAACCGGCGTGCATAGCAGCAGCAGTCTTGAACCATTTCAGCAGGACGGTTTTCCGGTAGAGTACGAAGCTTTCGCCGGGACAGCATCTTATACGGCGTGGGAATTCAATTATCTGCCGAAGAAACAGCCGGTGGCGACCAGAACAAAACCGCAACAAAAGTCATCCGGCACTATTGAGGAACCTTGATATTTAACAGTCTGATAACTCGGGTTATTCTGCTCTCCATCATGCTGCTGTCGACCGGTATCGGCATCCTTACGCTGTTTCATATTCAGCGTGAAGAGGCACATCTTATCGACGCGACCCGGGAGAGCGCCGAACTGCTGTTGACGACGGTCGAAAAGTCTATTTTCACCTCCATGAGCATGGGCAATAGCGGCGATGTCCAGTCGATCCTTGAACATATCGGCCGTAATCCCCATCTTGCCGGCCTGCGTATTTTTCATCCAGATGGAACCATCCTGAAGTCGAGCTACCCATTCGAAATTGGTCGTCAGGTCAATGCAGATGACCTGTCACTGTTCGTGAATAATCAACAGAGCGGGATTTATCAGATCGGTGATGAGCCGGTGCTCGGCATGGTTCGGCCAATTATGACCGATCGACGGTGTTTTGTCTGCCATGGCGACGGCGCGAAGGTTGTCGGGGTTCTTAGCCTGAATTATTCGCTCAACGAGATGATGGTGCAGATTGCCGAAACCTCTTCGTTTTTTCTCGGCTCGACCATTGTTGTGGTTTTGTTGCTCTCAGTCGGAATCTCGTTTTTGCTGATCCGGTTCGTCAAGCGGCCGATTCAGAAGATGGCGGCTAAAATGGCGCTGGTCGAAGAGGGCGACCTGACGGTCCGGATGCGCTCCAAGTACAACGATGAAATCGGCGTGCTGATGCACAACTTCAATTCCATGGTTGTGAATCTGGAAAAGGCACAGAATGAATTAGAGCAGTTCCATTATCAGCAGATGGCCCGGGCTGACCGGCTCGCTTCGGTCGGTGAAATGGCCACCGGCCTCGCCCACGAGATCAAAAACCCGCTGGCCGGTATCAGCGGGGCGATCAGCGTTATTGCCGATGATTTCGCCGAAGATGATCCTAAACGCGAAATTGTCCGCGAGGTTCTTGAGCAAATTAAGCGGCTCGACAAAACCGTAAATGACCTGCTCTACTTCGGTCGTCCTGGTGTGCCCGAGTTCACTCTTATCGATGTTAATGAACTGGTTAAAACAACCCTGTTTTTTACTTCCCAGCATCCGGAGTCGAAGAACATTCACCGAATCAAGGAATTGACCAAACCGCTTCCGGCAGTCTTTGCTGATGCGAAGCAGGTGCAGCAGGTGTTGTTCAATGTCATTCTCAATGCTATTCAGGCGATGCCGGGTGGCGGCACCCTGCGCATAGAAACTGATCAGGTTCGGCACAACGGTACGCAGTTTGTTCAGATCCAGATCATCGATAGCGGCAAAGGGATTTCCGAGGATGAACTGGAAGAAATTTTTGTTCCGTTCCATACCACCAAAAATCAGGGGACGGGGCTAGGTCTGCCGATTTGTCGCCAGCTCATGGCGCAAAACGACGGATCGATTGCTGTAGCCAGTAAGGTTGGCGAGGGAACGACAGTCACGATTGAATTGCCGGTCACCGCGACCGACGGTATTGCAACAAATACAGAGGTGAAACGTGCGTAAACATAAAATTCTGGTAGTTGATGATGAGCATCTGATTCGCTGGTCGCTTGAGCAAAACCTGAAAAAGCAAGGGTACGACGTTACCCAGGCGGCGTCCGGCGAAGATGCATTAACGCTGGTCAGCGAAGATTCGCCGGATATCGTATTACTGGATATTCAGCTGCCCGGCATTAACGGGCTAGATGTACTGGAGAAAATCAAGGAGATCGATGAAAATATCATCGTCATCATGGTGACAGCGCTCGGTGTTGTTGAGACGGCGGTCAAGGCGATGCGTAGTGGTGCCCATGACTATATCAACAAGCCGTTCAACCTCGATGAGTTGGCGATTGTCATAAAAAAGGCGCTGGAGACCGGCGAGCTGAAAAAAGAGGTGGCGCATCTGCGCTCCGAGCAGTCCAAGAAGTTTGGTCTGTCGAATATTATCGGTGACAGTCGGCACATGGCGAGCGTCCTGGGGATGGTCGACAAGGTGGCTAAAAGCGATGCCGGCACCATTCTGATTCAGGGTGAAAGCGGTACCGGCAAGGAGTTGATTGCCAAGGCGATTCATTATGAAAGCGCCCGGGCCGAAAAACCGTTTATGGCGATCAACTGCGCTGCGGTACCGGCGACGCTGCTCGAAAGTGAGCTGATGGGCCATGAGCGGGGTGCCTTTACCGATGCCAAGAACTTGAAAAAGGGTCTGTTCGAGATGGCCGACGGCGGCACCGTTTTTCTCGATGAAATCGGCGATATGGATCCGGCTATGCAAGCCAAGCTGCTGCGGATTCTCGAAGAGCGCTCGTTTCGGCGCGTCGGTGGCACCAAGGAGATCCCGGTCGATATCCGGATTGTTTCTGCCACCAATCAGGATCTGCTGGCCCTGATTGATGAGAAGCTGTTCCGCAAGGATCTTTACTACCGGATTCAGGTCATTCCGATTTACCTGCCGCCGCTACGGGAGCGACCGGACGATATTCTGGTTCTGGCCGATCACTTTATCAGGTATTTTAATAAGGAGTTCAGTAAAACCGTTAAGGGTGTTTCCAAGATGGCCGGCAAATTCCTGACCGAATATGAATGGCCCGGAAATGTGCGTGAGTTGAAGAATGTTATCGAACGGGCGATTATTCTGGAGAATGAAGAGACGTTGCTGCTGGAGCATCTGCCGCAGGAGATTGTCGCCAAGACTTCAGGTGCCTCAACCGGGCCGATCACCTTCCGTTTACCGCCGGAAGGACTCGATATCGAGGATGTCGAGCGTGAATTGATTCGACAGTCGCTGGAGATGGCTGAGGGGAATCAATCAAGGGCGGCGCGCAATCTTAATCTTGGCATTGACGCATTTCGTTACCGGATGAAGAAATTCGGGTTTTTATGATCGAGTTGAATTGTCATTCCCGAGGGTGTAATCGGGAATCCAGACTTTAGAATCGTGGATCCCCGATAGAACCGTTCGGGGATGACAACCTTTTTTCTAAACAATTCAGATTGTGCTGAATAGTTACATTTCTTGTTTAAAAAGAGCGTCGATTTTCGGCGCTCTTTTTTTTAATCAATTCAAAAACCTTTTAAAAACAAAGGTATTTAGAGTTTAAATCAATTTATTCACTATGATTATGGTGTGAATTAAAAAGTGGCACTATGGTTGCAACTAATCCGGGGTGCTGGGGAAGTGATCTGGCAAAAACTATTCAGAACTTACGCATTATCCGTTTATTGAGGAGGCGTTGATATGGTCCGGTTGAAATCGTTGGTAACCCTTATTGCAGTGATATCGCTATCGTTTGGTGTCATATGGCCTAGTTTAGCCAGTGCGGCGACTTCTGCAGCTTTTGTCAGTCTCGGGCAAGTGCAGGAAGGGTTGTCTGTCCCTGGCAGTATGGATATCGATGAGCAGGGCAATCTATACGTGGCTGATGCCCGTACCAACACTATTCTCAAATATGATGCTGCAGGCACGCTGATGAAGACCTTCGCTGCAGTTTCTGTTTCCGGCAGAGCACTGGCGGTAACGGCCGATGGAACGCGGATCTACGCTACCGAAGGTGAGCGTATCGTTATTCTGGATGGCCAGACTGGT
>CBDUUF010000012.1:0-12987 GCA_965370375.1 uncultured Desulfuromonadaceae bacterium | reverse complement strand
AAAATCTCGATAAACTTTTTTCCGGGGTAACCTTTTCGGCGGCATTCCTGGTGCTGGTGATTATTATCAGTATCTTCCTTTCCCTGTTTCACGAATCGTGGACGGCGATCAACACCTTCGGTTTTTTCGGTTTTATCAGCAGTACGGCCTGGGATCCGGTGCGGGAAGTGTTCGGGGCGGCGACTACTCTGTACGGTACTCTGGTTACTACCCTGCTGGCATTAATCATGGCGGTTCCAGTTTCGATCGGTATTGCCATCTTTATCACCGAGCTCTGTCCGAAATTCCTGAAACCGATCTTCAGTACCGCCATCGAACTGTTGGCTGCCATCCCGAGTATTATCTACGGTATGTGGGGGCTTTTCACCTTTGCGCCGCTGATGGGTGACTATGTTGAGCCACTATTACAACGTATCTTTGGGCCGATCCCCCTGCTCGGCCGACTGTTCAGCGGGGTGCCGTTGGGTATCGATATTCTGACGACCAGTATCATCCTCAGTATTATGATTACCCCTTTTATCTCCAGCATCGTCCGTGACACCTTTGCCCTGACTCCGACGCAGCTGAAGGAATCGGCTTACGGCATGGGCGCGACCCGCTGGGAAGTTATAAAAGATGTGGTTATCCCCTATTCGAAAGCCGGTATTTTCGGCAGCACCATTATTGCCATGGGCCGGGCGCTGGGCGAGACCATGGCGGTCGCCTTTGTCTTGGGCAATAAGCATGCGATTGCCACCTCGCTGTTCGATGCTTCGGCGACCATTACTGTAACCTTGGCCAACGAGTTCACTGAGGCTGACAGTGATCTCTATCTGTCATCGCTGTTTTATCTGGCGCTGATTCTACTCGGGATGAATTTTCTACTGCTGGCCATCGCCAAAACATTTCTGGCCCGCAACAAGAGCAGGTTAAACCGATGACTGAAATCGTCAAACGGAGAATCGCAAACAACCTCGCCTTAAGTCTGGCCTGCGCCGCCGCTGCACTCGGTTTGTTCTGGCTGATCTTTATACTGACCGACGTGCTGCGGCACGGCATCGCCTACATTACTCCGGGCCTGTTTCTGAACGAAGCTACGCCGCCGGGGATGCCGGGCGGCGGCTTGAAACATGCATTTATCGGCCAGTTGCTGATTACTTTCTTTGCGGTGTTGCTCGGCATTCCCCTCGGCATTCTCGGCGGCACATATCTGGCCGAGTATGGCCGAAATCATTGGCTCGGACGGTTGATCAGCACCCTGTCTGATATCATGATCAGTGTCCCGTCGATTGTCATCGGCACCTTTGTTTACGCTATCTTCGTCAAGCCGCTCGGACATTTCAGTGGCTTTGCCGGCGCGCTGGCGTTGGCAATCATTATGATTCCGGTGGTGTTGCGTACCACTGAAGAGATGATCGCGCTGGTCCCCTGGGAAATCCGCGAAGCAGCATTTGCCTTGGGCGCGCCGTATTACAAAGTCATTCTACAGGTTGTTTACCGGGGCGCCGCCACCGGGATTTTTACCGGTATTCTGCTGGCGATTGCGCGCATTGCCGGGGAGACGGCGCCGTTACTTTTCACCTCATTCAACAACATGTTCCTGACTACCAATATGAATGAGCCTATGCCGTCATTGACGGTCACCATATATCAATACGCAATGGGCCCCTACGACGACTGGCACGAAATGGCCTGGGCCGCGTCGTTTGTCATCACTATGTTTATCTTGGCTTTGACTATATTTGGCCGAATTATTATCCGTCTTAAATACAAACATTGAGGTTGCAGATGTCTGATCCAATTATGAGTGTGAATAATCTGAATTTTTACTACCAGGGCGATGTTCACGCAGTGAAAAACATGTCGCTGGATATTCAACGTAATCAGATCACGGCTTTGATCGGCCCGTCCGGCTGCGGCAAGACCACTTTTTTGCGCTGTTTCAACCGGATGCATGATCTCTACCCCGGCCATCGTTATGAGGGGACGATTTCTTTCGACGGGAGTAATCTGCTGGAACGTAAAGATGTCACCGAACTGCGCAGTCGTATTGGTATGGTTTTTCAGAAACCGACCCCGTTTCCCATGAGTATCTTCGACAATATCGCCTATGGCTTGAAGCTGAAGGGGATAAAAAATCGGGCTGAACTGGCCGACCGGGTGGAACGGGCGCTCAAACAGGCGGCCCTCTGGGATGAAGCCAAAGACCGTCTGAAACAGACCGCCAACAGCCTCTCCGGTGGCCAACAACATCGGCTGGTCTTAGCCCGTGCCCTGGCTGCGGAACCGGATATTCTGTTGTTTGATGAACCGACCAGCGCTCTCGACCCGATTTCGACCAGCAAGATTGAAGAACTTATGGTTCAATTAAAACAGGACATCACTTTGCTTATCGTCACGCATAATATGCAGCAGGCCGCCCGGATCTCTGATCGAACGGCTTTTATGTATATGGGAGAACTGGTCGAGTTTGATGATACCAGGACGATGTTCACCAACCCGAAGCAGAAATTGACGGAAGAATATATTACCGGACGATTCGGATAGGATGACCGATGAAAAAAGTAGAGCAGGAATACATTCAGTTAAAAACCATGTTGGCCAGCATGTGTCAGGTCACAACCTCAATGCTGCAGGATGCCACCACCGCACTGGTCACGCGAGATTCGGTTCTGGCCGAGGCTGTTATTGTCAGGGATGATGAGGTCGACCTCCTCGACACCAGGATTGATGAACACTGCCTGAAAATGCTGGCGCTCTATGAACCTAAAGCTATTGATCTGCGTTTTGTTATCGCGGCGCTCAGGATCATCGTCGATTTGGAACGCGTTGGCGACCATTGCACCAAAATTGCCAAGGAAGTCAAAAAGCTGAACCAGTCGCCACCGCTGAAACCTTATATCGACCTGCCGAAAATGGCCGATGCGGCAACGCTCATGATTCAGGATGTAATCACCGCCTATTTTAAGAAAGATATTGAGATGGCCATCGAAATTATCCGGCGTGATGATATAATCGATCAGCTGGATGATAAAATCACCCAGGAGCTGCTCGGCTATATGCATACCGGTCAGGACAACAGCAGCAACATTATCTCGCTGCTGTTTATCACCCGCAGCATCGAACGTATTGCTGACTACACGACAAATATCGCCGAAATGATCTGTTTCATGGTAACTGGAGAGATCGTCAAACACCGCTCACCAAACAAGGTTGTCGATGGCCAAAATACTATTGGTTGAAGATGAAGCGGCATTACGGGAGATCGTTGCCTTTAATGTCAAAAATGCCGGGCACGACATTGTCGAAACTGATAATGCCAACGACGCTCTGATGCTGCTGGAAGAATTTCTACCCGACCTGATCCTGCTCGATATCATGCTGCCAGGATTAAAAGGCGACCAATTCCTGACGCTGATCCGCGCCAATAATAAATTTGTCCAGATCCCGGTGATTGTTATCTCGGCCAAAAACAGCGAGGAAGATATTGTGCGTATCCTTGAAGCCGGAGCTGATGATTACCTGACCAAACCGTTCAGCATGAAGGTTCTGCTGGCCAAGATTCTAGTGGTATTGAAACGGTCACGAACCGAGGCAGTCGGAGCATTCAGCAACTATGCCGGGATTTCTATTGACGAGGGGAAGCGCAAGGCTTTTGTCGCCGACGATGAACTCAGCCTGACCCACAAAGAGTTCGAACTGCTGCTCTTATTTGTCAAACACCCCCGCCGTGTTTTTACGCGTAATCAGCTGCTCACAACCATCTGGGGCTACGATGCTGACGTCTATACCCGGACAGTAGATTCACATATTTCCACTTTGCGAAAAAAACTGGGCAAGACCGGGCAGGTTATCAAGTCGATTCCCAAAATCGGCTATAAGGTCGAATAAATGCGTTCTTTCACAAAAGTTTTTCTGGTTATATTTATTCCCATCTTCATCGCCCTGCTGCTGACCTTTTATATTACCCGCGACATGATGATGACCAATGCCCGGCAGGAATTACTTCAGGAAATGCAGCATAAATGGTCAATCCTGGCGTTGCAAAGTAAGGACCTGGCTTTTGCCACGCAGGAGAGCCATGCTCATCTGGCCGAAATAACCCGGCAGACTTCGTTGCGGATCACGGTAGTTGGTATCGGCGGCAAGGTCCTGCTCGATTCGCTGGTACCGTTCGACCGCATCGCGGCGCTGGAAAATCACAAGGGCCGTCCGGAGATCAAAGACGCCATATATTCCGGGGCCGGTTTCGCTACCCGCTTCAGCAGTACCACGCAGATGCAGATGCTCTATTTTGCCAGAAAACTCTCCGATGACCGGGTTCTGCGTCTCGCTTATCCGGCCACCTATGTTGAGTCATTACAACAAAAATTTACCGCACAAGCTCTCTGGGCATTTTTCTGTCTGAGCCTGGTTATCCTGCTGCTGGCCCTCTACTTTGCCCGCAAGGTTTCGCTACCGGTACAGAAACTGAATTATATCGCCGATAATATCGAGTCGGGCAAAACCGACATTCACTTTCCCCACTTTAAAGATCCGTCCATGGCAAAAATTGCCGGTCTGATTTACCGCATTTATGCCGGGATGCAGAAGAAAAACCTGGAACTGGCTCGAGACCAGAAAAAACTCAACCATATTTTTTCCCACATGGATCAAGGCGTGTTGTTGCTGGATAAAAACAATTCCATTTTGCATGCTAACCCGTGGCTGGAGAAGGAATTCGGCGTAGAGTTCACTTCTGGCAACAGTGTTTATCATGCAACCAACGATATCCATCTTATTAATTTTTTCAGTGAAATTCTGGATAAGAACGCGGAAACAATCAGGGCCTCTCTGCATCAGACGGTTTTTGACGTCAATGTGAAACAGATTGACGATCAAAAACTTTTATTGATCCGCAACATTACCCGGCGGGTTGAATATGAATTGTTCAAGACTGAACTGACTGGCAATATTTCACATGAGCTGAAAACGCCCTTGTCGATGATCATGGGTTATGCTGAAACCTTGCGTGATACGCCTGACCTTGAAGAGCCGACCCGAAGGCGTTTTCTGGATAACATTTACAGCTCATCGGTGCGTCTGAACAACTTGATTAATGACATTATTGAGTTGCATAAACTGGAATCTGTTGCTGGCGGATTTAAGGTTGATACAGCCGTATCTCTGGAGGAAACAGTTGCTGACCTCGAATCGTTTTACGCGCAGAGTAACGACAAAAAGCTGAGTATTGCAACAGATGCTGCCAAGGTCGGCATTGTCTTCGAGCACTTGCAGAGCGTTCTGACCAACCTGATTGATAATGCTTTCAAGTATTCTACTGGGGATACGGTCACAACCAACCTGCAGTTAACTGGTGAAATGCTGCAGATCACCGTCGATGATCTGGGGCCACAGATAGCAGCTGACGAACGGGAGCGTATTTTTGAACGTTTTTATACTTGTTCACAATCACGCAATAAACAACACTCGGGCACCGGACTAGGCTTGTCCATCATCAAGCATATTGCAAATCTCTACAAGGGAACGGTGCGGGTCGAAACCAACAGTGCAGGCGGAAATCGCTTTATTGTGTTGCTGCAGGTAAAGCAACTGCAGTCAGCAGTAGAATAAACAGCGTTCGTAATAATCAACAACCTGTCATACTGCCATGTATACCGCAAACTAACTCACCTTGCTGGCCCGTCAAATTCCGGCGAAAATTTGCGTCATTTTATGATGTACAAGGCACTATCGTATTAGCTCCCTTGTTCCAGTCCCGGTTCAGTCATCTGTCTCGGGTCGAGCAGACGGTCGATCTCATCGTCAGGCAATAGTCCCGAAGCTTGAACAACCTCACGAATCGTTTGACCCGATTCAGCCGCCTGTTTGGCCAGCGCCGCCGCCTGGTCATAGCCGAGTACCGGGGCGAGGATGGTGCACATTGCCAGAGACTGTTCGACCAACTCCTCGCAGCGCTCCCGGTTCGCTTCCAGTCCCTGTAGACAGTGTCGGTCAAACTGCGTGACGCTGTTGGTCAGCAGGTTGATCGATTGCAGCAGGTTATGCGCAAGTAGCGGCATCATTACGTTGAGCTCGAAATTACCGGACAGCCCGCCGAGGGTGATGGCGGCGTCGTTGCCGATGGTCTGGGCACAGGCCTGGAGCAGCGCTTCAGCCATCACCGGGTTGACCTTGCCCGGCATGATTGAGCTACCGGGCTGGACCGCCGGGAGGGAGATCTCGCCGAGACCGCAGCGCGGACCACTGGCCAGATGGCGGATATCGTTGGCGATCTTGAACAGGGCGACAGCAACAGTTTTCAGTCCGGCACTGGCGGTGACCACCTGTTCCTTGCCGCCCTGGGCGGCAAAATGGTTGCGCGCTTCATGCAGCGGTAAACCGGTCACGCTGGCGATTCCAGTGATTACTTTGCCGGCAAACTGCGGGTGACTGTTGATCCCGGTGCCGACGGCGGTGCCACCTAAGGGCAGCTCGCACAGACCGGTCAGACCGTGTTCGAGTTCGCCACACGCCAGTTCAACCTGTCGGGCGTAGCCCCCGAACACCTGACCGAGGCGAACCGGGGTCGCATCCTGCAGATGGGTGCGACCAATTTTAATAATGTCGTCGAAGGCGGTCGCTTTTTCTTCCAGGGTTTGCTGCAACGATTGCAACGTCGGCAGCAGACGCTGCGCGATCTGTTCGGCGGCGGCCAGATGCATGGCGGTCGGAATGACATCGTTGCTCGACTGGCCAAGATTGACGTGGTCGTTCGGATGGATCGTCGGTGCGCCTGCTGTGCTTTCCAGCAGCTGCATGGCCCGATGGGCGATAACTTCGTTGGCGTTCATGTTGGTGCTGGTTCCGGAACCGGTCTGGAAGATGTCGAGGGGGAAATGCTCGTCGAGCCGCCCTTCGATCAGTTCGCCGGCTGCATCCATGATCGCCATGGAGAGTTGGTCGTCGAGTAGTCCGAGTTCGTGGTTAACCCGGGCGGCGTGCTCTTTAATCAGGCCGAGTGCGCGCAGAAACGGCCGGGGAAAGCGGATACCGCTGATCGGGAAATTAGCAAGGGCCCGGGCAGTCTGGGCGCCATACAGGGCATTGGTTGGAACCTGCATTTCGCCCATGGAGTCGTGTTCGGTACGTGTGGCCATAATACTCTCTCCCGTTTTACTGAAACTTATAAATAATGCGTAATTTTATTATCGCTAACATTTACAACTTCGGCTAGAATACCGCCCATGCCTGCTGAAGCTTTTACCTTAATTCTGTTTTCGGCCCTGATGCACGCCCTCTGGAACCTGCTGGTCAAGCGGAGTCGCGACAAGACCGTATTTATCTGGTGGATGTTCGTCGCTTCCGGCAGTCTGCTCAACATCGTGATCTGGACACGTCCGGAGCCGTGGCCGGTGCCGCCACCGACGGTGCTGTTGCTGGTTCTCGGCGGCGCCATATGTTTCGTATTGTATCACCTTTTCAACGGCCGGGCATATCAAACCGGTGATCTGTCGCTCGCCTACCCCCTCTCCCAGACCTCGATGCTTTATGTGCCGATCTGGGGGATGTTGTTGTTTGATGAGCGGCTGAGTCTGCTCGGTGGCGCCGGGATTCTGCTGGTATTGTTCGGAACCTACAGTATTCAGATGCAACACTGGAGTCTGAGCGAGTTGACCCGACCGCTGCGTAACCTTGGTAATCCATCGGTACGGGCGGCGCTGATGGCCGGTTTCATCTATTCAATCGGCTCGATACTCGACAAGCAGGGGGTAACGATCTACCCGCCGCTCTATTTCACGCATCTGCTGGTGATGGTGATGTTTCTGCTGATGTCGATCAACCTGGCCCGACCGTCTTGCCGGGGCCGGATTATGGCGGAATGGCGACAGAGTCGACGGCTGATTCTGCTGGTCGGTCCGGTGATGCTCGGCTCGTTTGTAGCGTTTCGCTACGGTCTGGAAATGTCGCCGGTCAGTTATGCCGTGCCGGTCCGGCAGGCGAGTCTGCTGATCGCCGTCGCCTTGGGGGTGTTGTTCCTCGGTGAAACCTGTGGCCGGATCCGGTTTATGGCCAGCAGTCTGATCCTGGCCGGGGTCTTCCTGATCCGCTTTGGTTGATCTTAGCGTTGTCATTCTGGCACAAACCACCTACAGTAACCTGATGATGCAAAACAGCCCCAATCTTATTGTCGTGCTCGGGCCAACCGCTTCGGGGAAAACCGCCCTCGGGGTTGCCCTGGCTGAACGCTTGCCCGGTGAGATCATCTCGGCCGATTCGCGGCAGGTGTTTCGCGGCATGGATATCGGCACCGGCAAGGATTTGCATGAATATGGCGCCGTGCCGTATCATCTGATCGATCTGCTCGATGCCGGGGAGGAGTTCAGTCTCTTCGCTTTTCAGCAACACGCCTACCAGGCAGTTGCGGAAATCCTGAGCCGCCAATGTTTGCCGGTTGTCGTCGGAGGTACCGGTCTCTATCTCGATGCTTTACTCAAAGGTTATCGCCTGGTGCCAGCCCCGGAGAACCCGGTATTGCGCGCCGAGTTGGCTGACCTCGACCTGGAGACTTTGCGGCAACGCCTGTTCGACCTGCGACCGGAGCAACACAATCGAACCGATCTCGATGATCGCGGCCGGTTGCTTAGGGCGATAGAAGTTGCCGAGGCAGAACTGAACGCCGGTGAACAACCGGCCGCCCCGGATATCCAGCCGCTGATCTTCGGTATTCGTTGGCCGCGTGAGGTTCTGCGGCAACGTATCCGGTTGCGTTTACGCCAACGTCTCGAGCAGGGGATGATCGCCGAAGTCGAAGCGTTGCTGGCGCAGGGTGTTGAGCATCAGGCCCTTGAATATTACGGTCTCGAATACCGTTTTATCTCGCATTTTCTGCAGGGACAATTGAACCGCAACGATATGGAACAGAAACTCTATTCCGCCATTTGTCAATTTGCCAAACGCCAGGAGACCTGGTTTCGCAGGATGGAGCGGCAGTCGACGCAGATTGTCTGGTTGCCGGGCGAGACCGATCCACAGGCCGCTGCCCTGCAACAGCTCGAAACGGCCGGGGTTGCACTGGCATGATGACCGACTGGCAGCGGTATCTTGACCGGAAAGCCGTGACCGGTCCGTGGCAGATCGATGGGGCTGCAGCTGATGCGTGCACCGCCGTGGTGGTTATCCCGGCCTGTGATGAAGAGAGTTGGCTGTTTCACACCCTGGCCAGCCTGGCTGAAAACCGGGCCGCAGTCCTCAGGCAGACCCTGATTCTGATCGTGCTTAATCACTCGCAGCAAGCGAGCGCAGATGTGTGTGCCGCCAATCGTCGCACCTTGGCGAGACTGCAGACCGACCCGTTACACGACAAGTTGCAACTAGCCTGGATCGATGCGGTCAGTGCCGGGCTGGAATTGCCGACCGGCGGTGCCGGGGCGGCCAGACGGCTCGGGCTTGACCGGGCTCTGGAGTACCTGGCTGACGACGGCGATCCGTTGCTGATCTGTCTCGATGCCGACACCCTGGTTGAACCGAACTATCTCGACTGTCTGCAGCAACATTTTGCCAACAGCGCCGCCGGCGGGGCGGTCGTGCCGTTTGCGCATCAGGTAGCTGAATCGGCAGCACTACAGCAGGCGATCGACCGTTACGAACTGTTTTTGCGCAGCTACGTGCTCGGGTTGCGACTGGCCGGTTCACCGTACGCCTTCCACAGCATCGGCAGCGCTATGGCTTGTCGGGCTTCAGCCTATGTTCGCTCCGGCGGTATGTCGCAGCGACCGGCCGGGGAGGATTTTTATTTTCTACAGAATCTGGCTAGAACCGGCGGTATTGAATCGGTGCACGGCACCTGTGTCTATCCGGCGGCGCGGGTTTCTGACCGGGTACCGTTCGGTACCGGACCGACCCTCAGTCGGCTGCTGACCGCTCCCGCGGACCAGCTTTTTTATCCGCTTGAAGCCTTTCTCCTGCTTGGTGAATTCCTGCAACTGGCAGTCGGCTGGACAGCTGATGGCGAAGCGTTGCAGCAGCAGGCTGATCAGCTGCAGCCGTTTCTTGGCCAGTTCATGCGGGAACAGAAACTGGCGTTGGTCGTTGACCGGTTGCGCCGAAACAGCCCGACTCAGAATCAATTTGTCCGGGCCTTGCACGGTTGGTTCGACGGTCTGAAAAGTTTGCGGCTGTTACGGCGGCTATGTTCCGGTACGCCATTTTGCATGACGACGGCTGAAGCTGCAGTTCCGCCACTGTTGCGCCGGGCAGGGTTGGTAGAGGAGACCGATCTGGTGCGGATGCTTGAAACAGTCAGAGCAGATCAGAATAACCGATAAAGCTTCCTCGCAACGCAGCTTTCAGGTAGAATGCGCGCAACGACTGAAGGGTTAACTATCATGGCTGAAGAGCAGCGACCGACAACTGAGAATACCCAGGCTGATAAGCGGAAAAATCTCCGCTCCCCGTTGTTGACTCTTCGGGTCAAACTGGATGATGGCAGTAAGGTTTTTTTTGGTTACACCAAGAACATCAGTCGTAGCGGCATGTTTATCTCGTCGGTCAACCCGAAACCGCCGGGGGAAGTCTATCAGGTCGAGATTCCATTGCCCGCACCAATTCATCAGACTGTCCAGTGTTCCTGCGAGGTGGTCTGGAACCGGCATTTTGCGAAGAAGGCTGTTTATGAGCCGGGTATGGGCCTGAAGTTCTTCGGTCTGTCGGAGGAAGTAGCCGCAAAGATTGATCGCTGGATCAACGAAACAGCCAACTGATTTTTCATCCCCTGCATGGTTTCCTCTTCTGATTTTTGCTGTCGCGTATAAATAAATGTCGACGCGCAATCTTTTCTTGAACATCGTCAAGCAGTCACAAATATCCATAAATGGTTGCCAGCTGCGAAAAATGCGTGTAAATTTGGTAACTAGTGATTTTTATGGCAATTCTACACTAGCTGGTTAGGATGTGATGATGATAAAGACTCTTACTCTTCGCTGGAAGATTCTCCTCAGTCTCGTCGGCCTTTCTTTTATTTCTATCTGTGGCATCCTGTTTTTCTTTTCCGGTTTGAATGAAAAACAACTGGAAAAGGCGCTCACGCAACGGGTGGTTCAGGTCGCCAATTTTGTCAGCCGAAGTCTCGATATAAAAGAGGCTGAGGTGGCCAACTATATCAACCTCATGTCGTCGAATGTTGACCTGGTCAACGCCGTCTACTATTTTGAGCTGACCAAGGATGATGGCCAGATCAACAGTGTTGTCGCTACGGCACAAGATGTGTTTGATCTTGATATGGTAGAGATTTTTGATCAGGATGGTGGTGTGGTGGTGCGTAACCTGGCACATGGTCGCGATATCCCCCGGACTTCCGGTATAGAACACATCCTGATTGCCAGCGCAGTCCAGAACGAAACCAGCAATGATATCACCATGATCGACGGTCGCTTGTCGATTGTCAGTGCGGCGCCGATAAATCTCTCCGGCACACAGATCGGGGTTATTGTCGGTGTAGAATTTCTCGATGACGGTTTTGCCCAGTCGATCCGTGATCTGGGTAACGCCGAGGTTGCTTTTTTTGATAGTAAATCGATTATTGCCACTTCACATGATGAGCTGAAAGCTTTATCACCGGAGACTCTGATGGCCGGTGAAAACCAGAATCTCTCGATCCAGGGTGTACCATACCGTCTTTTCACAAACGATCTAGGCAGCTCCGGTAAAAAAATGCTGTTAGCAGTTGACCGGTCGGATGTTGTGGCTGCTACGAGTTACGTCCGGAGCGTGTTGCTGGTTATCCTGTTGCTGGTCACTGTCGTTGCCGTAGTGGTTGGCCTCGCCATTTCCAGTAGTATAGTCAGGCCGCTCGGTGCTGTAGTGCTCAATCTCAAGGAGATTGCCGCTGGCGGTGGGGATCTGACCCGTAAGCTGGAGATAACTTCGAAGGATGAGGTCGGTGAACTGGCTGAAAACTTCAACGCCTTTCTTGAAATGATGCGTGAGATGATCGGCCGGATTCATACTGTTACGGCCGGGTTGAACAGTGCCGGTGCCCAGATCAAGACTTCTTCGGGACAGGTCTCCAGCGGCACCGCGCAGCAGGCGTCTTCACTTGAGGAGTCGTTCCTGGCGTTGCAGGGGATCGATGAAAGCATTTCCGGGATTGCTGAAAGTACCGGTTCGCTGGTTGAGTCAGCCGAAGCAAGCTCGTCGGCTACGCTCGAGTTAGGTGCGACCATCGAAGAGATTGCCTCGCAGATGGAGAAACTGTTTTCGACTGTTGATGAGGTGTCAAGTTCGATCAACGAAATGTCGGTCTCCAGCCAGCAAGTCGCGGAAAATGTCGAAATACTCTCCTCTTCAACCGAAGTAACGGCCTCTTCTATCATCGAACTCGATGCTTCAATCAAAGAGATTGAAGAGAATGCAGAAAAAACTTACAGTCTGGCCGAAGAAGCAGCGCACGATGCCGAAGAGGGTAAAGCCGCCGTCGACGAAACGATCAACGGTATCGGCGAGATCCGCGATATGGTCGACCGGGCAGCCGTGGCGATTGAGGACCTCGGTGGGCAGTCGAATGAGATTGGCAAGATTTTGACTGTTATCGACGAAGTTGCTGATCAGACCAGTCTGCTGGCGTTGAATGCGGCAATTATTGCCGCCCAGGCCGGTGAGCATGGTAAGGGTTTTGCGGTCGTGGCTGATGAGATTCGTGAACTCGCTGAACGGACCGCAGTATCGACGCGTGAGATTGGCCTGATCATCAACAACCTGCAAAGCGGTACCGTCGAGGCGGTTGAGGCGATGCGGGCCGGCAGTGAGCGGGTGCATCAGGAGGCCGAACGGTCCAAGGTTACCGGTGCGGCCCTCGACCAGATCCGCAGCAGTACATTGAAGGCCTCTGATCAGGTGCGTGGGATCGTCCGGGCAACGCAGGAGCAGTCGCGCGGCAGCCGGCAGATTACTGATTCGATCAATCAGATCTCGAGCATGCTCGGCCAGATATCTTCAGCAATCAAGCAACAGACCGATGGCGCCAGACAC
>CBDUUF010000011.1:0-12998 GCA_965370375.1 uncultured Desulfuromonadaceae bacterium | reverse complement strand
TCCTGAATTATCTGAGCGTTTATATACCCATGCCAAGGTTGTCTGGATCAAGGAACACTCAGATGATAGTGGTTCTCAATGTATAGTTATCGGTGTGACCTTTACCGAACTGGATGAAAATACTCGTATGTGTATCTGGCATTATATTCTCGATAATGCATTGGTGCCATTTCAGCAAGTGGCAAGTTGATGTTTTTCAAGTAATACAGTACTGAACTCTTCCAGCATTCTGTTTTTAATCACCTTGCAGCCAGCCCGTTCGTATTTCTTGCGCACATCAAAATTATATTCCCAGAGAATCCCGGATAACAGCAGCGTTCCTCCAGCACGAACCTTGCTCACCAGATCGACACAGACATCGAGCAGGATGTCGCCGTAGATGTTACCCAACACCAGATCAAACTGCGATTCGGTGACACTTTTTAGCGTCCCGCAACGGTGCTCAATTTCAGTGTTTACTTTGTTGAATTGACAATTAGACTGAGCACTTTTGACCGCGTCCGGATCTATATCTACGCATAATGACTGTTTGGCTCCAAGTTTGATGGCGGCGATTGAGAGGATGGCGGTGCCGCTGCCGAGATCGAGGACTTTTGCCCCGGAAAGATCCGGCAACCCTTCGAGAAGTTCGATGCAACTTGCGGTGGTTTCGTGTTCACCGGAGCCGAAAGCGCCGCGGGCCATGATGATGTCGATCCGGTCGGAAGTGTTTGGTACCGTTTCGGGGGAAATCAGTCGAAATGTCTTGCCGATATTAAAAGGTTCGTACATTGCTCAGCCTATAGATACAAAGTATAAGTAAGTCTCTTTAGTTAAATGTTGGTCACAGCCCATACGATCTGAGCAGGAACAGGGCGATGGTATAAGTCACCGCCGAGGCCAGGGTGGAGAGCATGACGATCGAGCCAGCCAACTCGGCGTCGCCTTTGAGTTCCTGAGCCATAATGTAGTTGGCCGTTGCGGCTGGAGTGGCTGCGATCAAGATGCCGATCCCGAGATCGATCCCTTCAACGCCTAATAACAGCAACAGGCCGAAAGCTACAAGCGGCAGTAGTGCCAGTTTGCAGAATGCGGCGGCTGCGGCCTGGAACAGATCTCCATGTAACTTTTTAAGGGAGAAACCACCGCCGATAGCCAGTAAGGCCAGCGGCAAGGTCATGCCGGTGGCAATATCCAGACTGCGATCGATAATGGTCGGCATCGGGATTGCGAGAAAACTCCAGATTATTCCGGCAAAAGAAGCGATGATCAGTGGATTATACAGGAGCTGTTTCAGCCAGATGTTTTTTTGATTCTCGCCACTGTTGCGGTGTGGCAGGAGCAGGGCGATGATGGCAAATAGATTCAGAAACGGCACCAGAAAACCCATCAGGATACCGGCACGGGTCAGGCCGACTTCACCGTAGGCGTTTAAGGCGATAGCGAGACCGATGTAGGCGATGTTGCCGCGAAATGCCCCCTGACTGAAGACGCCGCGAGCCTCCGGGGCATAGCCGCGCATGGTGGCAAACAAAAAACTGGCGACAAACATAATGGCGACCGCGCCGACCGTAGCGACAACCAGCGCGCCGTTGAAGTTAGCGCCGAAATCAGCCGTGCCTATTTTGTAAAACAGCAGCAGCGGCAGACAGACATAGTACACGAGGCGATTAGTCTGGCGCAGGAAGGTCTGGTCGATCAATTCGAGTCGGCGTAACAAGGCACCGAGGGCGATAACGATAAAGACCGGCAAGACAATATTGAGAATGTCGATAATCATAGCAGTGACTCCGTAAGGTCCGAGAATACCTTAGCATTTGGTCGCTGTCCATAAGTTATCGTGGTCAGGTTAAATGCATAGGGTGGCCATTTCATTAAACCTGTTGTAGAATATTCTTCAGTACATCATTGCTGGAGATAATTAATGAACCGACAGAACGCAATCCGTCTTCTGATCCTTGTTGCCCTGATCCTTGCTATTTCAGTTCTGCATTATACAACAACGACGCAAAAGGCTCATTTTCACGATATCTATCGCCGTTTGTATTACATCCCGATCGTCCTTGGCGGTCTCTGGTTCACCCTGCGTGGCGGGCTCGGCACCGCTATTGTTGTTTCGTTCGTCTATGCCCCGCATATTTTATTGCAGTGGGGGCAACATCCCGGAATCGATGTTGCTCAATATCTGGAAATAGTTGTTTATAATGTTATCGGTATCCTGACCGGGTTCCTTTCGCAGCGTGAACTGGAGCAGAAATTGCGCTACCAGAAGACGTCGATTCGCCTGGAAGAGAGTTATGAGAAACTGCGGGGTCAGGCCGATCAATTGCTGGAGATTGAGGAACAATTGCGTCGGGCCGATCGACTTTCCGCCATGGGTGAACTATCGGCCGGCATGGCCCATGAGGTCCGCAATCCACTCGCTTCGATCAAAGGTACGGCCGAGATCCTGCGTGATGGTATCGACAGCAGTGACAAGAAGTATGAGTTTGCCCAGATACTGGTGCGTGAAGTTGATCGCCTGGAAAATGTCGTACGTGATTTCTTACGTTTTGCCAAGCCGGATAAAGGGGTTTTAGAAGAAGTTCGCATCTGTGCGGCGATGGATGATGTGATCGGTTTGATCCGCCAGCAGGCGATTAAAACCGGGGTTGAGATTGAGGTCGATTGCAGCGAGACTTTACCGTTGATATCCGGCAATTTTGAGCAGTTGAAGCAGGCTTTCCTTAATTTTGTTTTGAATGCATTACAGGTTATGCCGGATGGCGGCAGATTGACCATCAAGGGCGAGGTTAAACAAAATTTTGTGCGGGTAGGCTTTGCTGATACCGGCCCCGGTATTCCGGAAGAGTTGCAGGGGCGGGTGTTTAATCCGTTTTATACTACCCGGCAGGAGGGGACTGGCCTCGGTCTGGCAATAACCCATCGAATCATCGATGCCCACGGCGGGCGGATCTCGCTCGATAGCAGGCCGGGAGAAGGTGCAACATTTACCGTCGAACTGCCCATTCATAAGAAGGAGGATGCGCTGTGAATAAACAAAAAACAGTGCTGATCATTGACGACGACGATTCGTTGCGCAGAGTGATGGAATATACTCTGGATGAGGCGGGGTTCAGGGTTCTGACCGCCACTGACGGTACCGCAGGGCTGAAGCTTTTTGCCGAAGAACAGCCGCCGGTCGTGCTCACAGATATCCAGATGCCGGGGATTTCCGGTTATGAGGTGCTGCATAGTATTCGTTCCAGTCATCCTGATGTTCGGGTAATCATCGTGACGGCGTTCGGCACGGTCGAGCAGGCGGTCGATGCGATGAAAGACGGCGCGTTCGATTATCTGACCAAGCCTTTCAGCCGTGATGAACTCTCACTGGTCGTAAGCCGGGCGTTCAGTTTCCTGGATTTGCAAGCGGAGAATTTACGGCTTAAGCAGGAACTGTCGGACAAGGTCGATTTTGAACACCTGGTCGGAATCTCTGATGCCATGCAGGGTGTGTTTGAGCGGGTTCGCCGGGTAGCGGTGAGTGATGCTGCAATTCTGATTGGCGGCGAAAGTGGCACCGGCAAGGAGTTGATCGCCCGGGCGATTCATTACGGCAGCGGTCGTCGTGACAAGCCGTTCGTGCCGGTCAACTGTGCAGCTATTCCGGCCGAATTGCTTGAAAGTGAATTGTTCGGGCATGTAAAGGGCTCTTTTACCGGAGCGGTCAAGGACCGTATGGGTAAATTTGAGCAAGCAGATGGTGGTACGCTGTTTCTCGATGAGATTGGTGAGATGTCTCCACTACTACAACCGAAATTATTACGTGTTTTACAAGAGATGGAGATTGAACCGGTAGGTTCCGGCCAAACACGCAAAATCGATGTCCGAATTGTTTCCGCTTCGAACAAAAACCTGGAGGAGGAGATTAAGACCGGGGCTTTTCGTGAAGACCTTTATTATCGGTTGTCGGTAATTCCGGTTCATTTGCCACCACTGCGTGAGCGCAAGCAGGACATCCCGGTGTTGGTCCAGCATTTTCTCGATACACATGCCCAAGAAACACGGTTGGAAATGAGTACGGCGGCGATGGAACGAATGATGACTTATCAATGGCCGGGCAACGTGCGTGAATTACAAAATGTCATAGAGCAGGTTGTCATTTTACGCCATGGTGAGATGATTGAAGAGTCAGACCTGCCGAGTAAAGTGACTGAGATGGTGGTCAGTAGAACATCGCAGATTCTGAACCTGCCGGATGAAGGTTTTTCTTTGAACGAGCTGGAAAAGGAAGCGGTGTTACAGGCTTTGCAACGCTGTAACTGGAATCAGACCAAGGCCGCTGCATTTTTACGTGTGCCACGACACACCCTGGTCTACCGGATGGAAAAATACGCGATTGAAAAGGAGTAGTTTGCAAGTGCCGCGATTGATTAAATACCTTCGACACGCTGGGGGTTATTTTATCCTCTTGCTATCGGTTTGTTCTGTTCCTCAGTTTGTAGTCGCGCATGAAATAGCGCGGCAATCAGCGGTCGTGGACGTTGTAAGTCAGGCCGGTCCGGCTGTGGTTAACATCCGGACTGAGCAGATTGTCCGGCGCGGCGGGTCGCCGATGTTCGGTTTCGGTGATTCCCTGTTTGAACAATTTTTCAGTGGTTTCGGCACGCCCCGTATTTACAAAACCCAATCGCTCGGCTCCGGGGTACTTATTGATGCCCGCGGTTATGTTTTAACCAACGCCCATGTGGTGGATCAGGCCTCGAAGATTTATGTGGCACTGGACGGTCGGCATAAGGAGCTTGAAGCGACGCTGGTAGGTGTCCATGAACGGCTCGATCTGGCGGTTATCAGGATAGAAGACAACAAGCCTTTTGCGTTCCTGAAAATGGGCAGTTCATCTGACCTGCTGCTCGGCGAGACGGTGATCGCGATCGGTAATCCGCTCGGGCTCGGCAATTCGGTTACGACCGGAGTAGTCAGTTCAACCCACCGTCGGGTGCCGATGGCCGGCGGTCAGGTCGGTCACTTTATTCAGACCGACGCCCTGATTAATCCCGGTAATTCCGGTGGCCCGCTGTTGAACACAAACGGTGACCTGATCGGCATAAATACGGCTATTGCCAGGCAAGCGCAGGGGATCGGCTTTTCCATTCCGATCGATATGGCCAGGCGTATTGTCAATGATCTTATTATACGTGGCGCTGTACGCAAGCCGTATCTTGGTGTAATGCCCGGAACAGTCGGACGTATGTTGGTTCGTGATCGGGGCATCGGTGGTGCGCTGGTGACCGAAATTGATGCTGGCTCGCCGGCGGAAAAGGCCGGGATCGAGATCGCGGATGTTATTTTATCGCTCGACGGCATGATTGTCGAAAGCCCGGAAGAGATGCTGCAGGTACTCGATTCTTACACACCGGATGACCAGCTTCGCGTTCATCTGCTCAGAGGTTTGCATGAGACGGATGTTTATGTTGATCTGGATCCTATGCCGGAAAATTATGGCTTCCACTATGCAGCAAATGTATTCGGTTTCGATGTTCGTGACTCCGATAACGGGGTCATAGTTAGTCAGGTGCATCCAGAGTCTCCGGCTGCAGCAGCTCGTGTGCGTGGCGGTGATCGGATAGCCGAGATCGATGGCGTGGAAATACTGACAGTTGACGACTATGAACAGGTCTTTCTTGAACGCGTCGGTGTCATGCCGTTGCAGTTCCTGGTTGTGCGTGGCAATCGTGGTTATTACATTAATTTGCCATGACTGTTTATTCGTTGATTTTGATACACGCGTTGTCCGAATCAGACAGGTTCGGAATCTTGACTTGCAGTTCAGGTAGGTGATAGAACTACGCCTGCCTTAAAGCATTGTGTCTGGAGAAATTAATGAAGCGTTTCCGTTTACTCCTTGTGGTGGTCGTAGTAATTATTGCCGCTGCCGGTGGCTGGTATCTGTCCGGCCCGGAGAAAAGAATAAAAGCATACGGTTTGCCGACCATCGGCTCAGCAGCTCCGGATTTTCAGCTTGTTGATACGGCAGGTGCGGTGCGCAGTCTGTCGGCTGAGCGTGGTAAGGTGGTTCTGGTGAATTTCTGGGCGACTTGGTGTCCGCCATGCAAGGCTGAAATGCCGTCGATGGAAGAGCTATATCGAAATTATGGGGGTAGTAACTTTGAGATTCTCGCCATCAATGTCGATGATGATGGCCCGGCTGTAATGCCGGGATTCCTCAAGGATAATCCGCATACCTTTCCGATTCTTTTCGACTCTGAATTCCAGGCCCGCACCCTGTATGGGGTCGCTATGTTCCCGGAAACATTTATTGTTGATAAAAATGGTATAATTAAAAGAAAATTAATCGGCGCAATCGACTGGACATCACCACAAATGCTCGATTATATCAATTTATTAATGAAGGATCAGTAAATGCCTGAAGGTACAGACATATCTCTCTGGGTAGCTTTTTCTGCCGGAGTTATATCGTTCATTTCTCCTTGTGTATTGCCGTTGGTTCCATCCTATATCTCTTATATATCCGGTCTGTCATTTCAGCAGGTAAATGAAACGCACCCTGATATTAAAGTTCGTTTGGCCATCCTGATGCATTCGATGTTTTTTATTCTCGGTTTTTCGACTGTTTTTATCGGTTTGGGCGCCCTGGCCGGGCGTGCTTCAGCTACTTTTCAACAATTCATGCAGGAAGGGCTTATTTGGATCCAGCGCGTCGGCGGTCTGCTGGTCTTTCTGTTCGGCATACATATGTCGGGTCTGTTTCATTTCGGCGTGTTGCTCGGGGATAAACGGGTCCATATACAACATAAGCCGGCCGGTTTGATCGGAACCTATATTGTTGGTCTCGCCTTTGCTGCCGGTTGGACGCCATGTATCGGCCCGGTACTTGGTACTATTCTACTCAATGTTGCCAGCTCGGAAGGTGGTGTCCAGGGTGGGGTGTTTCTTCTGTCGGCTTATTCGGCCGGGCTCGGTTTACCGTTTCTCCTTTCCGGGCTATTATTTCATGCCTTTCTCTCCTTTTTTAACCGGTTCAAGAAGCATATCCGAATTGTTGAAATCGTCACCGGTCTCCTGTTGATGGTCATCGGGGTCATGCTTGCCTTTGATCTGTTCGGCCGCCTGACCAGTTACCTTTATCGCTGGTTCCCAGCTCTGGGCTAAATATTATTAATACAACTATTAAGTTGACAAAGTCTGGTGTTTTCCGTACTAATTGAAATCGATTTTCATTTACATGAGGCAGTTTATGGATTCTCAAAAGCGGGATCTTTTTCGACAGTACCTTGTTGATCAAGGGCTTAAGTCGACTAATCAACGGAATGTTATTCTCGATGAGTTCCTCGGTCTTGAGCATCCATCGACCGAAGATCTTTACCAGAGTCTGCGCAAAAAACATCCAAATATTGGTTACGCTACCGTACACCGGGCACTGAAATTGTTTGCTGAATGCGGTATTGCCACAGTCCGTAATTTTGGTGATGGTGCACAGCGTTTTGAAGTGTGCAGTGAGAATGAACATCATGACCATCTGGTTTGCACAGAATGCGGGTTGATTATTGAGTTTGAAAACAAACAGATCGAGAGGTTGCAGGAACAGGTAGCACAAAGCTATGCCTTTGCAGTTGCTGACCACCGGCTCGAGCTTTATGGTCTATGTGAGAAGTGTCAATAGGTTTATTTTTTGCTTTTTTTTGTTAAGTGTTTGAAAACGATTTTCAATTAACAGGACTGTTGTAACGATGCGTAAGAGTCATCTGCCGAACGCGGCACAAAAAAGAATTATTCTGGTTGGCAACCCGAACGTCGGCAAGAGTGTTTTGTTTAATGCTCTGACCGGTTCTTACACGGCGGTTTCCAACTACCCCGGTACCTCTGTCGAGGTGTTAAGTGGCACCGCTTCAATCCATGGTGAAACATTCGAGGTGCTCGATACACCTGGTATGTATTCGTTAATGCCGATTACCGAGGAGGAGAGGGTCGGGCGCGACATCCTGTTCAAGCAAAAAGCTGATGTAGTAGTTCATGTCCTCGATGCGCGGAATATCGAGCGGATGCTGCCGATGACGTTGCAGCTGATCGAAGCCGGGTTACCGGTTATTTTGGCAGTCAATATTATGGATGAAGCTGAGCGTATCGGCATGGCGATCGATATCCAAAAGCTTGAGCAAAAACTCGGTATTCCGGTTGTAGGCTCAGCTTTTGCCCGTAAAAGAGGGCTGGTTGAACTTACCTCGGCGATTACTAACTATGACGATTCACATCATCCGGAGCCGTTTTTATATGCTAAAGATGTTGAGCGTGATATTGATCGCGTCGCTTGCAAGCTGTCCGGTGATTACATAGTCAGTGCCCGGACTGTGGCCTTATTGCTGCTACAAAAAGATGAAGAGGTTGCCGGTCGGGTCGCCACAACTGAAGCTGCAAATTTCGATGCTGTAGATACTGAGGCCCGGGCGGTGATCTTTGAACGGCGGACCGATTTGCATCTGACCATCAGCCTGGAGCGAAAGCGGGTCTGTAAAGGTATCCTCGATGATATTGTAAGTCAGGATGAAAAGCGCCGTGGTTCGTTCGTTGACAAGCTTTCTAATTTCACCATGAACCCCTGGACCGGAATCCCGTTGTTGATTCTGGTCCTTTATCTTGTGTTGTATGAGTTTGTCGGCGGTTTTGGTGCCGGGACCCTGGTAGATCTGATTGAAGGCGAAATGTTTGAGGGTTGGCTGATCCCCTGGGCCGAGCAGATGGGTGCGGACTATTTGCCATGGTATTGGCTGCAGGAACTTCTGATCGGTGAATACGGTCTGGTCACCCTTGGGGTGCGCTATGCTGTAGCGATTATCCTGCCGATTGTGGCGACCTTTTTTCTGGCTTTTTCAATGATCGAGGATTCGGGTTATTTCCCCCGACTGGCGCTTCTGGTTGACCGTGCTTTCAAACGTTTTGGCATGAGTGGCCGGGCGGTGATCCCGATCGTTCTCGGTCTTGGTTGCGATACCATGGCGGTAATGGTTACCCGGACTCTCGAAACTGTTCGGGAACGAATCATCGCTACCGTTCTGCTGACCCTGACGATCCCCTGTAGTGCTCAGCTCGGTGTCATTATGGGTCTGCTCTCGGAGGTTCCGGGTGCACTGGCCATCTGGGTGGTTTGTATCTCACTGCTGTTTGTGGTGGTCGGTATGCTCGCTGATAGGATACTGCCGGGCGAGGAGGCGGTGTTCTACATGGAGTTGCCGCCGCTGCGTATACCGCAACTACGTAATGTACTGGTTAAAACCTTCTCCCGGATGCATTGGTATTTTCTGGAGATTTTCCCGCTGTTCATGATCGCCTCGGTTATTCTCTGGGCGGGAAAGATGACCGGCGCTCTAAAGGTGCTTATCACGCTGCTTGAGCCGGTGATGCAGTTGCTCGGATTACCGGCTAATACAGCGGCGGTGTTTGTGCTTGGTTTCTTCCGACGCGACTTCGGTGCAGCCGGGCTCTACGATATGCAATCATCCGGACTGCTGTCAGCTACCCAGCTGACCGTTGCGGCGGTGACTCTGACCCTGTTTGTCCCTTGCATTGCCCAGTTTCTGATGATGAAGAAAGAACGTGGCTGGAAGTTATCAATCATTATCTTTGTGTTTGTCACTCTGGTTGCGTTTTTCGTTGGCGCGTTGTTGAATCAATTACTTCTGATAAGCGGATTTTGATCATGAAATGTGGTATGTGTCAGAAAGAGATTCCCGATAATCTGCCAGAACCTGAAGATAGCTGTGGCGCGTGTCCGGGTGGCTGTCGTAAAGTTCATTGTCCTTATTGTGGCTATGCAAATCCGGTAATGCCAGGGTTTCTTAAGCGTATTTTCAAGCAGACTACGAATGAAGAATAGGGAGAGTTAGATGAGATTGACTGATAAGGCGGAAGAGATTCTTGAGGCGCTGTGGATTGCGACTGAAGAGAAGGGTGAATTGGCGGTTTCGTTTGAACGACTGAATATCGGGCCGGGTGATGAAGGCCTGTCTGATCTGGGTCGTCGTGCTTATATTGAAGTAAAAGGCGAACGTGTTTACCTTCGTTCTGAGGGTCGCGAAGAAGCCCGCATGGCGATTCGTCGTCATCGTCTGGCTGAACGCCTGATGATGGATGTCCTTGATGTAAAAGGTGATACCGCTGAAGAGCGGGCCTGTGAATTTGAACACCTGTTGCGTGAGGGAGTTGATACCAAACTCTGCACACTGCTTAATCATCCGACGACCTGCCCGCATGGTAAACCGATCCCGCCCGGGACTTGTTGCGAAGAAGCCAGAACCAGCGGCGAGGTTGGTGTCGTCGCGCTGACTGAACTCAAAGCCGGAGAAGCGGGCGAGATCGCTTATCTGGCAGCAAATGATTCGAAAAAAATGCAAAAATTGATGAGCATGGGGGTTTTGCCGGGCAATCAATTCGAATTACGCCAGGCGTACCCGTCCTACGTTTTTCGGATCGGACATTCCGAGTTTGCTGTCGATTCAGGCTTGGCCCGTGAGATTTTTGTCCGCAAGTCGTCCACATGAGATCGGGTGTCTTGTGCTGCTGATTTTGCCTGCTGTACTTGACATTACCCTGCCTGTTGCCTACCCTACGGTCGATTGAAATTCGCTGTGAAAGGGTCCCCAATGAAAGTCGTTGCCATTCTTCCCGCCCGTTACGGTTCAACCCGTTTTCCCGGCAAACCTTTGGTCGATATTGCCGGCAAACCGATGATTCAGCACGTCTATGAAAGAACTGTGCAGACCAAGACCGTAGATCGGGTGATCGTGGCTACCGATGATGCACGAATTCGTGCGGCGGTTGAAGCCTTTGGTGGCGAAGTGCAGATGACCCGTGAGGATCACCCTTCCGGCACAGACCGTCTGGCTGAAGTGGCCGGAAGAATCGAAGCTGACCTGATTGTCAATGTGCAAGGTGACGAGCCTCTGATCGATCCGATAATGATTGAGGCAGCGGTCGCGCCGCTGCTCGATGATTCGGCGATCCAAATGGGCACCTTGATGACCAGGATTTATGATCCGGCGGAGTATACTAATCCGAACGTGGTTAAGGTGGTTGTTGATCAGTCCGGTTTTGCTCTCTATTTTTCGCGTGCAGCGATTCCGCATGGCCGCGATCTTGAACTGGATAAAGTTCCCGATTTAGTCTTTAAACATATCGGTCTTTATGTTTACCGACGCGATTTTTTACTGCAATATCCTGCTCTGCCGGAAACGCCGCTCGAAAAGCTTGAAAAGCTCGAGCAGTTGCGGGCTATTGAGCATGGTCACCGTATCCGAATTGTTGAAACTGATCGGCAATCGATTGGTGTCGATGTGCCGAGCGATGTAGACAGGGTCTTGCGCCAACTCGGCATGGCATAATTCCGCAGGAAAACGGTTCCCTTTTTCAGCTGATATCGGTACACTTCCAAGTTGTAATTTTACTGACTATTTTCTACGCGGTTTGCGACATATTAGCCTGAAGGAGTTTGCATGAAAACGAAGTTCCTCTTTGTTACCGGTGGTGTTGTTTCCTCCCTTGGTAAAGGTCTGGCGGCGGCTTCTATCGGCGCCTTAATGGAAGCGCGTGGCTTGCGCGTGACAATGCAGAAAATGGATCCGTATATCAATGTGGACCCAGGAACGATGAGCCCGTTTCAGCATGGTGAGGTTTTTGTCACCGATGATGGCGCTGAAACCGATCTTGATCTCGGTCACTATGAGCGTTTCACCAAAGCCAATCTGTCGAAAAAATCAAATTTCACTACTGGTCAAGTCTACGACACGGTTCTGCGTAAAGAGCGTCGTGGTGACTATTTAGGTGGTACGGTCCAGGTTATTCCGCACATCACTAACGAGATCAAGGAAAAGATCCTGCTTAACGCTGAAGGGGCCGATCTGGCGATAATCGAAGTTGGTGGCACCGTTGGTGATATCGAATCCCTGCCGTTTCTGGAGGCAATTCGTCAGTTCCGCGCTGATCGTGGCCGTGATAATGTGCTCTATCTGCATTTGACCCTGGTTCCGTATATTGCAACGGCCGGAGAATTGAAGACCAAGCCGACCCAGCACTCGGTCAAAGACCTGCGGCAGATCGGTATCCAGCCCGACATCTTGCTGTGTCGTTGTGATCGCGAGATTCCGCATGAGATGAAGGCGAAAATTTCACTGTTCTGTAATGTAGATGAAGATGCCGTAATTACCGCGCGAGATGTCGAATCGATTTACGAGGTGCCTATAGCTTTTAACCGCCAAGGGCTTGATGAGCGAATTGTCGATTATCTCAATATCTGGACCAAGCAGCCTGACCTTTCAGACTGGGAACGGATTGTCAAACGGGCCAAGGAGCCGAAGGATGAAGTATCTATCGCCATTGTCGGTAAATATGTCGATTTAAAAGAAAGTTACAAGTCGCTCTCTGAAGCATTGGTCCACGGTGGAATCGGCAATAATAGCCGGGTTAATTTAACCTATGTCGATTCCGAGGCGATTGAGCGCCACGGTATAGGCGACACCTTTAAAGATGTTGACGGTATTCTGGTTCCCGGCGGTTTTGGCGAACGTGGTAGTGAAGGTAAAATTGCGGTTATTCAGTACGCCCGGGAAGAGAACCTGCCGTTTTTCGGGATCTGTCTCGGCATGCAGATGGCTGCAGTCGAATATGCCAGAAATGTTTGTAATATCGAAGATGCGCACTCTTCGGAATTTAAGGAGGGCGCAAAAAACCATATCATTCATATAATGGAAGGCCAGAAATCGGTTACTGGTAAAGGGGGTACAATGCGCCTTGGTGCGTATCCCTGTGAACTCGGTGACAAAACATTGGCTCGACGAATTTATGGTGAAGATAATATTTCAGAGCGTCATCGCCATCGTTATGAATTCAATAATGAGTGTCGTCAGCAATTGCAGGATTGTGGGCTGGTCATTTCAGGTCACTATCCTAAAGATGATCTGGTTGAGATCATTGAACTCAGTGATCATCCGTGGTTCCTGGCCTGTCAGTTTCACCCGGAATTCAAATCC
>CBDUUF010000010.1:0-13022 GCA_965370375.1 uncultured Desulfuromonadaceae bacterium | reverse complement strand
AGACTACGACGTTGATAGGCCGGATGTGTAAGCACAGCAATGTGTTCAGCTAACCGGTACTAATTGGCCGTGAGGCTTGACCATAAAAAGTTTTTGTAAGGAGGGGGGAAGTTCGCTTCCCCCCGACTTCTTAAAGTATTGATTGTTAATGTTTGTTACAGCTATCTGCTAGACTACGCAATTGCCGATAAAGGTTATACGCTTTTCGGTGACTATAGCGCAGGGGTCACACCTGTTCCCATCCCGAACACAGAAGTTAAGCCCTGTTGCGCCGATGATACTGCATGGGCGACCGTGTGGGACAGTAGGTCGTCGCCGAAATTAAACTGAAAAAGTCCACCTCAAATGAGGTGGACTTTTTTTTTGCTTAAGCAGAGCTATAAAAATCCTATATAAACTGCGTGGCCAACTGTTCATTAGCCTATACTAAATCCATCTCTGCTGTAGCAGTGCTTATCCCTTCTTCAACTCAATCCCGTAAGCTTTTATCTTTCGATGCAGGTTAGACCGTTCAATCTCCACCATTTCGGCCGTTTTTGAGACATTCCAATTGTTCATTTCCAGCTTTTTAGCAATAAATTCGCGTTCAAAGATCTCTCGTGATTCTTTGAGAGAGTCGGGGTAGTTAGAGACGGAACCGGTAGGCATGGTCGGATTGCTGTCAGCGATGCCTGATGGGAGATGCTCGGTCTTGATTACCTGGTCGATGGTCATAATGACCAGTCGTTCAGCTATGTTTTTCAACTCACGAACGTTTCCTGGCCAGGAATAGCTACGCAATGCTTCAGCAGCGTCGTCAGTAAGCGATTTTGCCGACCGTCCCTCTTGCTGGCTGAAAAAATCGAGGAAGTGATGTGCCAGTGGCAAAATGTCAGCATTACGTTCCCGAAGGGGGGGGACATGGAACGGCAGAACGTTCAGCCTGTAGAACAGGTCCTCACGAAAGTTGCCTTCACGGATTTCAGTTTCAAGCTCCTTATTGGTCGCTGCTATTACTCTGACATCAACTTCAATCGTACGATTACCGCCAACACGTTCAAACTTCTTCTCCTGGAGAATCCGCAGAATCTTAGCTTGGGTTTTCAGACTCATATCGCCGATTTCGTCAAGAAACAAGGTGCCTTCATTCGCTAGGTCAAATTTTCCTTTACGCTGAGTTGTTGCCCCGGTAAAAGCACCTTTTTCATGGCCGAATAGTTCTGATTCAATAAGCTCCTCAGGAATAGCGGCACAGTTAACCTCGACAAAAGGTTTTGTGCTCCGCTGCGATTTAGTATGAATCGATCGAGCGACCAGCTCCTTCCCTGTACCGTTTTCTCCGGTAATCAGCACCCAACCTGACGTAGGCGCTGCCAGTTCAATCTGTTTTTTTAATTCTAGAATCGGCGCGCTGTTGCCGATCATTTCATGTTCTTTGGCTATATAAGCCTTCAGGGTCCGGTTCTCCTCAACAATTCGTCCAACTTTCATCGCCTGGTCGATGCTGTGTAAAATCTTTTCCAGTGACAGCGGTTTTTCAATGAAATCAAAAGCCCCGAGACGTGTCGCCTTGACCGCTGTCTCAATGGTGCCGTGGCCACTCATCATTATGACCATCTGTTCAGGAAATTCATCGCGTATCCGGCGCAAAGTCTCAATCCCGTCAAGTCCCGGCATCCAGATATCAAGCAGGACTAGATCGGCTGTTTCATTACGTAATTTTTCAAGGCCCGATTCACCATTATCAGCGACCGATGTCGTGAACCCTTCATCTTGGAGGATGCCGACCAGGCTTTTCCTGATATTGGCTTCATCATCGATAATCAGGATCTGTTTCATAATGTATATTCCTCAGGTTTCAGGCTGTTACCGCTAACAGGGAGTTCAACAATAAAGGTGGTTCCTTTTGGTACATTGTTTTTCACTCGAATATAGCCGTTGTGATCTGAAATGATTGTTGCAACAATTGCCAGACCGAGTCCTGTGCCGGCTTTCTTTGTCGAAAAATAAGGTTCGAATAGCCGTGGTTTGTCCTCAGCCGGAATTCCGTGCCCATTGTCTGAAATAGAAAAACTTGCCATTTGCAGGTCTGGGTTGAAGTTGCTGTTGATGGAAATATCACCAGAATCAGAAATTGCACCAATGGCATTGTCGATCAGATTAATACAGACACGCTTTATCTGATCCCGGTCGAGATTGAACTCAGGGAGCTTGGCATCTTGATTGAGTGTGAAATTGATTTGTGGATGGCCTTCCTGATAAAGGTCAATAGCATCGGATAAAATATCATTTAATTGCCCCGGTGCCGGATTGCTGGCCGGCATTCTGGCGAAATTCGAAAACTCATTTACCAGATTTTTAAGGTCATCTACCTGATTAATAATGACATTGGTGCAATCATCAAAAACAGTATCATCCTGGCTGAAATTACCAAGGTACTTACGCCGTAAACGCTGTGCTGAAAGTTGGATCGGAGTAAGCGGATTTTTGATTTCATGGGCAATACGCCGGGCAACTTCGCGCCATGCAGCCATTCTTTGCGCTTTGAAAAGCTGGGTCAGATCATCAAAAATAACGACAGTCCCCATAAACTCTCCCGATTCATCGAGTAGGTTGGAGACAGTTACCTGTAGCGTCAGTTTGGTTTCGCCCATAGACAACGAAAGTTGTTTACGGATTGAATCTTTTTTGGAAACTCGCAACTCTTCAATAGTTTCAGTTACTAAGGGTAGGTGGGCTGAGTCGACAATGTCAAAAAAACTCTCACCTAGTACATTTTCTGCTTTTACCTGTAACAGTTTTTCGGCTGCGGTATTAACGGTGGTCAGACGTCCATTGTTGTCGACGGAAATAATCCCAGCTGTTACGTTGCGCAAGACAATTTCCATGTAACGCCGACGTTGCTCAAGTTCAAGATTAGATGATTGCAGTTCCCGGTTAGCTTCTGTCAGCCGTAAACGTCCGCGGCGCAAGTCGCTAGTCATGGTGTTGAATGAGTCGATCAACGTGCCTACTTCATCATCACTACGGACATCTATATGAATATCCAGATCACCATTGGCGACGCTTTGTGTCGCCACAGCCAATTCTTGAATCGGCACTGAAATCCCGCGTGCAATGTGAAACCCGAACCAGGTCGCTAGAAATATAATAACCAAGGCAATTAATAAAAGAAAAATCAGGTACCATGACTTAATGCTGCCCTTGATCATTTTTGAGTTTTTGTACTGCTCATACGAACTCGATATTTCCTTCATTTTGTTTACGAGTGAATAGGGGACATAGTAATTGACCACAACGACCCCGACAATGTCGTTAGGATTCCAGTTCGAATAGATAGGCACAATGCCTCGGATTAGATCAGCCCGGCCGATCGGGGTGATGCGACTTAGCCGTTTACCTTCCAGCGCTTCACGAATATTATCCGAACCGGGGTTGGAAAAGTCTGCTGTAGGCACCTGCGGGTTTGACGAGCGGACCAACTCTTCGAATGTCGATGAAAAAACTTCAACAATGCCGAGATTGTATTCTTTTTGTTTAGTCTGAATTACAGCTTCCAGTAAAGGCAGGTTTTCCTGTTTTAAAAGCCGCTGGTCCTTGATGATATTTGCGAGTTGATCAGCATAGTAGAGGGCATTGATTGCCGAATTTTTGTAGTAGGTTTGCGCAACCTCAAGTGATTCCTGTAGCGACGTCTCTATTTGTTGGTTGAACCAGTTGTCGATGGAATTGGTGATTAGGCCGGCAGAGACAAAGTACAACAACATAGTTGGAATAAGTGAAAGCGCAACAAAGGTTACAACAAGTTTTGAACGCAAGCGTGCACCTGGAACACCGCGACGCCGTTCCAGTAAAAGTTTAAGCAGATTTCTGAACACCAGAAACAGGAACAGGATGATCAGTAATATGTTGATGTTGATGATGGCCAGGACCAGAATGCTGTTGGATACCGGGAGCTTCTCAGCAAACTCGAACAATCGCTTCTCAAACAGCGAAAAGACAAACAGCAGAGCGATCACTGCGATAGCGATTATCCATTCACGATGGATTTTTCGTCGCGGTTTTGATTCGGGAGGTGATGTTGTCGGGTCAGATGTCATTCTTACACTCTCGACTGCAGATAACTTATTGATAATAGGCTATTTGTGTCGGTAAATGCAAGTGGCTGAAAAGAAAAAGGCAGCTTGTTTAGCTGCCTTTTTCTGGATATTTCAAGCAAGCACTTAAACCTTGTCGTAGGCTAGAGCACTGCGGACACCTTTATTGAGTTCTTTGCGAGATGCTTTGCGCAGATCCTCTTGGCTGAATTCGACCAATTGCCAATGATCGGGTGAAGCTAGAATTTTTTCAACCATCATGTGGTTTATATCGTGACCGGCCTTGTAGGTACGAATATGGCCGAGAATCGGATAACCGGTCAAGCTGAAATCGCCTAGTGTATCAAGAATCTTGTGCCGGACAAATTCATCATTGAAGCGCAGGCCATCAGGGTTCATTACCCCTTTTTTATCGATGACTATGGCATTCTCCAATGAACCGCCACGCGCAAGGCCGTTTGCCTTGAGATATTCAACTTCTTCGAGAAAGCCGAAGGTTCTGGCCGGAGCAATATCCTTGGCAAACAGTTCCGGTGAGAGTTTGATTGAACGGTGCTGCAGGGCAATACTTGGATGATCAAAGGCAATATCTGAAGTGATGCGCAGGAAACGGGACGGAATGATGTTTATCCGCTTTTCGCCATCGACAAATGAAATTGGTTTACGGATTGCCAGATAAGCACGACTTTTGGCTAATTCGTGAATGCCAGCAGAGCGTAGTGCAGTCAGAAATGGTTCGGCACTACCATCCATAATCGGCACTTCCGGCCCGTCAATATCTATGTGGAGATTGTCGATGCCGAGTGCGTACAGTGCGGCCATGAAGTGTTCAATGGTCGAGACACTTAGGCCGTCCTTGCCGAGAACAGTTGCCATTCGTGTATCAACAACATTGGCAGAACAAGCTTTAATGCAAACAGTACGGTCTGTGGTTTGGCGATAGAAGTTTATGCCACTGTCGGCTTCAGCCGGGCGCAGATTCATAGTGATCTGTTCACCGGTGTGTAGTCCGATCCCGGATATGCTTAAAGGTTTGGCAATGGTGCTTTGAAATATCATGGCAAAAAAATTAATTCCTGTATTGAATTATATTTTAATCTTTCGATTGTCAGAGTTAATATACAATTAGCGTGCCAAAGATTGTTGAGTTGTAAGTAATTGAAACTGCATAGGTTATCGTTTGGCGGGGTTGCTTGGCTTGGTTTGTGTGGCAACAATACCCACACCGGGTGTGGACAGCACAACACACTTTTTGCAGCTACAGACGGCCGGACCTGAGAATTCCGATGGCCAACCAGAGGCCAAGCAGACCGGCAATGGTGTAGCCAGCCAGACCAAGTGCAGGGAAACCAAAGAGTTGTGGACCTTTGTCAGTCAGCATGATGAGCGAGGAGCCGACAATTATTGAGCCGATGAGCATGCTGAATGATAGACGATTACTCGATTTGTCGAGATCGGTAATCAACCGCTCTAACCCGCGGTGTTCAAGATCAATTTTAAAATTGTTGCGGTTGATGCGGTTGATAAACTCTTTTAAATCGTTCGGTAGACTGCGTAGGAGACTGAAGTATGCATGGCCGATACTCTGGGCTTCCCGTTTTAGATTTCCGGCACCCATCCGTTCACGGATGACGCGTGCTATGAAAGGTTTGAGGTTGTCGGCCAAGTTGAACTCAGGGTCGAGTTGTTTACCGAGGCCTTCCATAGAGACCAAAGCTTTGGCCAAGAGTATCAGGTCGGCTGGAAACTTGATGCGGTGACGCTGGAGAATTTCGATGAATTCCGAGACAAGTTTTCCTGAGTCAATTCTTTGCAGAGAAATCTCATAATAATCATCCATGAACTCAGACATGTCACGTTTCAGTTGCTTGCGGTCAGTATCGTCCGTAATGTCACCGGAATAGAGTAGCTGGCTGATGATGCGGTCAACATCGCGACTGACTATAGCCAGTATCAGGTCGATTAACTGAAACTTAAGGGTCTCATCCAGATGCCCGACCATGCCGTAATCGAGCATGCAAATAACATTGTCGGGTGCAACCAGGATGTTGCCCGGATGAGGGTCGCCATGAAAAAGACCATGGCCAAGGACCTGCTCCAGAAAAGTATTTGCCCCGTTTCTGGCAATAATTTTTAGATCGTAGCCAGCTTCTTCAAGCCGGGCAAAATCATTGATCTTGATCCCTTGCAGATACGACATGGTTAAAACAGTTCTGCCGGTATAGTCCCAGAATACCTCCGGGATTATAATCGTTTTGTCATCTTCGAAATTTGCAGCAAAACGATCTATGGTTCTCCCTTCGCGAGTATAGTCAAGTTCGCGGCGCACAACCCGGCGAAATTCTCTGACAATAGAAACCGGGTCAGCAATCATTTCTTCCGGCATGTGGTTTTCAATCAGATAGGCCAGCCCCATCAAGATATCAAGATCTGTTTCAATAGTGGCTTCAATATCCGGCCGTTGGATCTTCAGGACAACATCCTCACCCGATTTAAGTCGGGCTTTATGGACTTGACCTATAGATGCCGCCGCCAACGGTTCATCATTGAATTCGGCAAAAAGTTCGGCACTAGTTGCACCGAATTCCAGCTGTAATTGTTTGTGAACCGCTTCTTTGTCAAACGGTGGCACCTTATCCTGAAGTTTTCTGAATTCATCAGAATATTCAGTAGGAATGAGATCCGGCCTGGTGGAGAGGACCTGACCGAGTTTGACAAAAGTCGGGCCGAGCTCTTCCATAGCCAGACGCAGGCGTTGAGCTGTGCTCAGTCTCTCGACCTCTTTAGAGGCGGTACCGAGCGTGACAATGCGCCGGCCCAACTCCAGATAGTAGTCGATATTCAACTGCTCGACGACTTGACCGAAGCCGTATTTAATCAATATCCCGAGAATCTGTCTGTAGCGACGAATAGAGCGGATATTGCGGTTAATGCGGGTGAATGAAATCATTATT
Organism: uncultured Desulfuromonadaceae bacterium; assembly: GCA_965370375.1. Lineage (GTDB taxonomy): Bacteria > Desulfobacterota > Desulfuromonadia > Desulfuromonadales > UBA2294 > Kmv16. Next base: position 5,992 of record CBDUUF010000010.1, on the reverse strand, counting down.
GGTTTAGCCAGTACCTTTCAGGCGTTTCTCTAGAGTGGCTACTTTTTTCTTTAGTGCGTCAAAATCTCTCTTGCTGACAATACCGATTCGGCTCAGGTTTTTTTCAACTTCTTCCCGGGCAATGTCTTCCAATTTTTGCCGGTTTTCTTCAACCGCTGCTTTCAGGTTTTCAAGTAATGACCGGCCTTCTTCTTCACTGATGTTGAGTTTGGCTTTCATCTCCTCTACCAACTCTTCAGCTTTTTTCTGGCTCAATGCGAGCGCCCCGATCCCTGCCAACACCGTCTTTTCAATCATGTCGATCATAGAGCCTCCTATTGTTCGCATGTTATTCCAGTCACTTGCAAATCTATCATACTGTAATCATTGTGCAAACAAATCAATGCTCTGCGCCCAGCATCATATGCGTGGCGATACGACCGGCTTCAATTATCTTTGCGGCCTTGTGAAATTCTAAAAGTGTAATGTTGTTCAAGTCCGGCCGGATCAGAAAATCGACCTTTTCATTGTCGAGTCTTAGTGAATTGATCTGATTTTCCAGGATGGCAATACTTTGGGCGAAAACCCGGAATATCCCTGGAGGATTGCGATCATCGTTTTTCAATGTCTCTGCATCGCCACGGCTTTGTGCAGTCCATATTTCGCTGAACGTGCGCTCGACCCAGTCTGGCGTGAATCGTTTCAGGAGCGGTTTTTTTGGCTGTGACTTGTCGGTGTCAGGGGCAAACGTTTCATTATATCGTTTGTCGATTGCCGGAATGGCACAGACGCCTATAATTATTTCAGCCCCCATTTGGCGAACTACATCGGTCGGAACCGGCGAACAAAGCCCGCCATCGACCAGAAACCGATTACCGATGCGTACGGGCGAAAACAGGCCTGGAAAAGAGATAGCAGCGAGGATTGCCGGCAGCAGCAGGCCTTGGCGGATCACAATCAGCTCACCTGTCTCAATATCGGTTGTCGTAACCGCCAACGGGATATTTAAACCTTCAAAGGTTTTGACCGGAAGGAGTTCATCAATGAAGCGAGTAACCCGGCGTCCATCCATCAGCCCTGATGTCGGAATGATCGGGCCGACCAGCCCGGCAAGTTTGCGCCAGTTAAGTTCACAGGCAACCTGCTGCAGGCGGGAGACGGGAACGCCGGATGCGTAAAGTGCGCCAATAAGAGCGCCGATAGAGGTCCCGGCGAGAAGGTCGATCCGTACGTTGTTTTGTTCCAGAGCGTGTAGTACGCCGATGTGGGCAAGACCCCTGGCTGCACCACTGCCGAGAGCCAGGCCGGTGATTTGATCGGTGGGGAATACTTTGTCAGATGTAGATGCTTTGACAGAATCGGCCATCAATACCCTGTCTGTGAAAATGGAGATTGTCGAGCGTCAGTTTTTGCTGCGCGGGTAGTAGCGATCCATCTCGGAATAGATACAGCCGCAGTATTGCTGGCGATAGAGCTGCATGCTTTTTGATACGCGGATCCCTTCCTGCCAACCGGCGCGGAAGTCTTCATAATAAAACTTCAAACCATATTGCAGAGCCAGAGCCTCGCCAATTTTTCGGATGACATCCTGTTGTTGGTAGCGAGAGTAGAGCAATGTGGTTGTGAAGGCATCGTAATCCTGTTCGGCAGCTGCACGAGCTGTCTCTTCCATGCGTGACTGGTAGCAGTACTCGCAACGATTGGCCGGGTCTGTAGCGACATTTTGCAGGAATTCTTCAAGCATATAGGTTTCGTTGATTTGAACATTAAGCTCCACGAGTTGACTGTATTCACGTACAGCATCCAGCCGCTTCTTGAATTCCTGATAGGGATGGATGTTGTTGTTATAGAAGTAGCCGTCAATCGTGTGGTTTTTATCGCGCATGACGCTGACCGGGTATATGGCACAGTTTGCGCAACAGATGTGCAACAGAATATTCATGGTCACTCCAATGTTTAAAAAATAACCATAACACTTTTAGTTGATGACGTGAAGGCAGTTTAGAGGAGATCCCGAGGCGGAACCGGCAGGAGGTCCCACACCTGATCAGCCAGGCTGGTTGTTGAATTACTGCCGGAATTTGCCGTCAGTTGCAAGACTGTTCTTTGCAGGTTTAGTAAGTCACTCAGATAGCGCTCGAGGATAATGCTTACTTGCTGCTCATCGACAGGAAGCTCAATCTCTGCGTGTTGAACAGTGGATATTAACTCTAGTGAGCGTGCGGTTGTTACACCCTCAACTTGCATTGACTCCCCTTCCGGAGACAATAACGTAACTGTATTGAAGAAAGTTTCACTGATTTTCAGCCGCCCGGTAATCGAGTAGAGTGCTCTGGATTTCTCCGGAATTTTGTAAAGGTAATCTTGCGGAAAGCAAAGGATGTCTCCCGACTGAATCAGCTTGTCCACAATTGCTGTAGCGGAGTCGTGCTCTGGTCGGGGTCGCGTTGCTCTGGCGGACGATTTGAAACATGGTGCGGTTACACTCAAGCATGCTGAGCCGAGCCATACCTCCAGTTCCCGGTCGATAGTTGCTGTATCCGGCTGGTCGCATTTTTTAGCTAGTTGCGCGAGGGCCTCCAGTGTCTGTTCTCCCGGCAACGGCAGGCCGCTTTGAATGATTTTTGCCAGCATTTTTGTCTTGTCTGGCGACGGTTTCCCTGGGGCCAGAATTTGCCATAAACCCCGTCCGATAGATGAACGTAGAAACAGTTCAATGGCGGCAGAAGCTTGAATCTCATCCGTGGCCGGCTTGAGCTCACCGTTGCGTATCAGGTCGTAGATGTCAGTCGGCAGAGAGAGGGCCAGAAGCAGGGTTGTTCTGGTCATGCTCTGGAGGTCCAATACACGATTACTATTTGCAAAAGAAACGATTGTAACCTGGTTTATAGTTGATCGATTGAACTCAATACAGACTTGATCATTTTCTGTCTGGCTTATTTTGCTGAGAGCAACACGCTCGACAAGTAAGGCGAAAAATTGTTCACCATATGGTTTCCATAGCCAATCGGCCGGCAAGTTAAGGCTGCCCTGTGGTGTCCCTTGTAACAGGCCGATGAGGTGAACGGCACGCCAAGCCCAGTGTGGTGACTTCGTGGCCAGCTTAAGTTGGCGATTTGGCCATGAATATCGTAGCAGTGCATTCATCCTCTTTTGCTCGGTCGCGGTCGCTATGGAGCGGTTATCCAAGGTTCCGATCACAGCGCCAATTGTGATTGGTACTTGTATCTCCAGTAAATCTGTAAACTGAGACGGGTGCCGTCTGTCGGGACTCTGTAGCTGTCTAAGCAAGGCAGTAGCCGTGATCAGAGGCTGTACACCAACCTCAATCGATACTGACATCTCAGGATGGTATCGGTCAGGGGCGATAATTAATGTTGAGTCGGTTTTCTTCAGCGCGGTCGGCAATGGACACAAGTTGTTAGTTGTCGACCAGAACCGAAGTAGTCGCTGTACCGTTGCCGGGATAAATGGCAGCAGCTCAGGTCCGTGTTGTCGCAATCGCTGGTAAAGATGGTGCAGTTTAATGACAACATATTCAGGCAGGGGGAGGGGGACGTCAGGATGATTTAAGACCGCCGCCAGCGGGGTGGGCAGCAGTTCTGAGGCAGATTTCAGGTCATTCAATAAATTGTCCGGGCTGGTTTTAGGGGGTAGCAAATTCTGACTGCAAAGTGTGACCAGCTGTAGAACAACGTCGGTAATGTTGCGCTGACCGGCTTCCGTACTTTGGCTTATTGTCGGTAGCGATGACTCTATGCAATTGTGTAATAGATTAGTCAGATATGGCGCAGAGAGTATTGGTAGTTGCCGTTGGTTTTTAAAGAAGTGGTTTTGCATGTTTTCCAGCAGAAGCGTGAGCACCTCCCGGAAACTACTCTCATCTTGCATGGTCGCACTTGGTAATGGTTCTGACCATTGCCGGCCCGGATCATGGTCAACTCGCCAGGCAGAGACTTCGCCGACGGCCCAAGTGTAATAACAGTCAAGGCCGAGAGCGGCACAGATTTCCCGACCTGAATCGAGAACCCCGATTGGGTCTTTTTTCGGTAGTAATATGACTCCACCGGCCAGATGGCTTTCCCGGTTAACCCAGAAAACAACAGGCGCGGTGATGGTCTCCGCATTCCCAAGCAGAGCTGGAAACAGTTCAGCGGTGCGGAATGGCCCCGGTTTTTTAAGCAGTTCCTCTATTGACCATGCGTGGAGCTGCCGGGCAAATTGCTGAAGGGGGTCTTGACTCATCTATCGGCCAGAATTAAAGAGGAATTGCCAGAAATAAAATAGGGCCGCCACAATGACGGCCCCGGGGGTGACTCAGCAGGGCTTATAAGCTCAATCCCCCCACGTAATTATTTCTAGCACAGGCAAAGGTTGTTGCCAATGATGTTTTTCTTTATTGGAGAAAATTATGGAGAAATTCGGTCCATCTCCAGATTTAATTCGGTTAGACGGTCAATATCATCTTGTAATTTCTGCAGATCTTGTTGTGAGGCCTTAAGTTGCTTGCTGTATTTTTTAAGCTTACCGCCACAATTTTTTGCGTTGCGGTGCAGTTGTAAGAGTTGCTTGGCATCATTGATAAACATATTGTCAGGATGCTCCTTGATAAATGTCTGCATCGGCTTGGCATTATTTTTTTGTAGCAGTTGTTCCAGGGAGTCGTGGAATAGTTTGGCCTGATTTTGCGTTGAATTTTTTCCGGGTTGGATGGCAACACATCCGGTTGCCAGAAAAAGCAGACAGACAATTGCGGTTTTTCTCATCAGGCCACACCTTTACGACGATCAATCAGGTAGTTACTTCCAGGTAGACGCTTCAAATGCTCCTTCATCTTAGCACACTCGTGGCTGATTGCAGTCGCTGAGGCGTAATTTGACCTTTCACTGCAGATAATAGCAATCGACACCGTCATAATGTCGAATTGCCGCTTAACACCAAAACGATCTTCACCAACAAAAGAACCGGCAGCTCTATCCTCATCTGAATAGTGTGCCGGAATTTTCCGGTCAAACTCCTCGATAAATTTTTGCGCCAGAAATTCAACCTTATCTGCAGTGGTCAGGAAAATGTAGTCATCACCGCCGATATGGCCGACAAAATCTTCCGGGTTACCGTGCTCATGTACCACCTGCTTGATAATCTCAGCGACCATGCTTATTATGTCGCTGCCGTTCTGGTAGCCGTAGCGGTCATTAAAAGCTTTGAAATGATCAAGATCGACAAAGGCGTGCGCGAAGGCGGTTCCTGCCTCGAGCATCCCTTCGACGCGACGTTGAATGACGAGGTTGCCGGGGAGGTGGGTCAATGGACTGGCATCGAGGTTGAGGATTTCGTATTCACGCAACTTACGACCCATGGTTATGAATTCCCGGGTCAATAGACCGAATTCGTCGCGATCTTTTGTGTCGATGTTTAGATCATAATTGCCGTCAGCGATCTGTTGGGTTGCATCTGTCAGCTTGCGCAGCGAACGGTGCATCTGGAGAATCACTGAAATGCCGACCGGTGTTGACAAAGCCAACCCGAGCAGCAGCAGGGTCATGGTCACCTGAAAGGCAGTGTCACTATCTTTGGAGAACTGATCGAGGGAACGATCGATTTTTATCTGTTGCTTATTACGAAAGTCTTGCAGCGCATCCAGCGCGGCATGTTGTCTGGGGCGCAGGCTCTCCTTGTAAAAATATGTCGCTGCATTTTTCCGGTTCTGTAATATCTGCATAAATTCGTCACTGCTCGCCTTGTACTGAGAAAACAGGGCGGAAAAATCTTGCTGCTGTTCGGCTGATATTATTGTCAGAAAGCTGGTTTGCTTAGGTTCGTTATAGTTGAGTTTTTCTTTCAGAAGATCGAGCGCTTTCTGATTCGGCCGGATCGTTAATTGCCCAGCCAATCTTTCCTGACTCCGGAGTTCTGCTTGCAGGTCACGCGCCAACTCCGCGGCCCGGATGTCGATGTTAACCAGGTCTCGTGACACTGTTGTCTGTTTGTGCAGACTATTCAGAGCGTAACC